>JANPLJ010000795.1:0-4454 GCA_031426475.1 Pirellulaceae bacterium
CCATCTTTCGTTGCAATCGCGCTTTCTCGCGTATCTAATCGCAAATCTGCTTGTCGACTCGATTCATCGAAACCATGGCATGCAAAGCAATTCTCTGCCAAGATCGGCAACACATCGCGACTAAATTGAATGCTCGATGAGGGCTCCGAAGCGTTCAGGACGCCATCGCTGCGCAAGTTGACGGTGACGAAGATGAATATTAACCCAATGATGCTTATCAATCCGTTTTGACGTCGAGCGGAACAGTTCGACGCAAGAAAGCGCAAACCTCGTTCATGAAACCTAGATTCAATCTTTCTCCCCCTCGCCCCAGTCTTCTGGGGAGAGGGGGGCGGGGGGTGAGGGGCCGAATCGCTTGGAAACAATGCCCCCTCATCCCCAGCCCTTCTCCCCGGAGTACCAGGGAGAAGGGAGCCATGGTGTCTGAAACTTTTGTTGTCACGAATCATTCTATTTCCTTACCCATGCTGGTGTACCAAACCAATCGTGCATTTCCTTGGCGAATGGTTCCACGATTTCGGGCGATTCAGGAAAAGCACCTTGGTCATCTGTCTCGTTGATCCAGGTATCGAGAGCTGCTCGCAACCGTTGCAACGCGTCGTGATGTTCAGTGCGAGTTGAATGGATGAGATCGTTGATTTCGTGCGGATCGGAATGGGTATCGTAGAGCTCCTCGCTAGGTCCACGACGTTCCATCAGAGCCAGCGGTGGCCCACGGAGCTTTCCCTTGGAATGGAGATCTCGCATCAATGGATAAATCAAGAAGCACTTCTCTTTGTAGCGATTCAACGAAGCGAACGTCGGCCCGTTTGTATAGTTACGAAGATAGTGATACCGAGCGTCGTGTACCGATCGCACGCGCTGAACCGTTTCGTCGATCCGATCTCGCGCGGCGAACGCGAATTGTCGTGGCGTGTCGACACTCGCTCCCAAAAACCTTCGCCCTTGCATCAGTGGCACGCGAGGCAATCCAGCAATTGCCAGCGTGGTCGCGGTCACATCGATCAAACTATGGATATGCTCATCGACTGTCGCGGCATGATATTGCGGCGGCACAGGAAAATTCTTCGGCCATTTGATGATCATCGGCACGCGTAGGCCGCTGTCATAGCACCAGTGAATACCGCGCGGATCGAGTCGTCCATTGTCACCAAAAAATAAGATGATCGTATCGTCCTCTAGCCCATCGGCTCGAAGTTGTGCTAGCACCTTTCCGATGCGAACGTCCATCCCAGACACAGAGTTCAGATAGCGAGCCCACTCCTCCCGAACGATTGTGTGATCCGGATAATAGGGAGGAGGCGTAACAATCTCAGGCTTGGCATGCTGAACATGAACGCGTTCGCCGACCCACTCGACACGATCCTTCTTATAGCTCTGGCGATCGTAGATGTCGTATTCGGACTCCTCCGAATTCACGACGGCGAAAAACGGCTGATGCGATTTCAGTTCGCTCCAGTCGTTGGAGTTCTCGTGGTAGATCGGCCCCTCGTTAACAAAATTCAAATCGAGCTTCCCCGTCCCAACGCTTTGGCCCGCCACTGTCTTGATGTTGGCTGTATAGTAACCCGCATCACGAAACCGATGGGTAATCGGTCTCACGCCAGCCGGCAAACGAAAATCATCGCTGCGATGCGATCGCATGTTGTGAGTGTCGGTCGAAGTTTGATACATACCCGTAAAAAACGCTGATCGACTCGGTGCACACGCCGGGTTGGTCGCGAAGACGCTTATGTATCGCACCCCCTCAGCAGCCAACTTGTCGAGATTCGGCGTCGAGACATCCTTTGCACCGTAACAACCAAGGTCATGTGTCAGATTCTCACCGACCAGCCAAAGAATGTTCGGACTCTTGGCCAACGTTAAGTGCCATTGCGAAAGGGCGAGCAACAATACGAACGGAGGGAGGAAGGTGGGTTTCATAGTTTCCATGATAGCACAAAAGTCAATTTTTTCGCGTTATAGCCAATTCATATCGCTTACTTCACTCGACATAGATCAGCTCGTTGGCGTTGAGCAGGGCTCGACAGAAGGCGGTACGACCATGCGTGGATATGAGCTCGTTCGCGGCATTTAGCTCGACTTCGGTTGGCGAGCGCTGAAATAGAATGCCATAGGCGGCTTCGACGGGATTGTCGTCGCTTAAACGAGCGCTGAGCGATTTGGCCATATCGAGCGTAAAGCTGTGATTGAGCAGCGTGAGCGCCTGCAATGGAGTCGTCGTGTTCGCTCGCTTCGGTGCCGCGAAAGCGATATCGGGAAGATCAAAATCATTGAGAACGTCGACCACACTCGCTCTGGCATTTTGGTGGTAGACCGTACGACGATACGTCTCAGGACCATGCGTGTCGAGCGGAAAATAGGTGCAAACGTTGTTCTGAGTGAACTTGTAAAGTCGAAATCCAGGACCACCCATCGGTTCTGACTTTAGCTCACCAGCGACCATCAGCATCGTGTCGCGAATCTCTTCCGCACTCAACCGACGCGGTGGGAAACGCCAAAGCGAGCGGGCGTCTTTGTCAGTACCGGCCGCGTCGGCGCGAAAGGCCGAAGATTGTAAGTATGCTTGCGAGAGCAGGATCTCTCGATGAAGCGGCTTGAGTCTCCAATCGTTCGCGATCAGCCGACTCGCGAGATAGTCAAGCAACTCAGGATGCGTCGGTTGGCTTCCAAGAAAACCGAAGTCGCTGGGCGTGTCAACAATCCCGGTTCCAAAGTGATATTGCCAAACCCGATTCGCCAGCACGCGCGGCGGGAGCGGATTCTCGGCGCTCGTAATCCATTTTGCGAGTGCAAGTCGACGCTGACCTTCCGGCGCATCCGAATCGAGTTCATAGGACGACGTTGCTTGATCGAGCACATTCAAACTAGAAGCGACGATCGCGTCGCCGGGTTTCATCGGATCACCACCTTTGTGAACGAACGTCTTCGCCTTTGGTTCATTGAACTTCCCAGCCCACATCTCCGGAAGCTTGGGGACTTTCGCGATCTGGCGCTTTACGAGCAAAATCTGTTGATCAAGTCCTGCTAGCTCTTCGGTTTCAGCATCGGTAATCATTTCGCGGCGAACTTTCGCGATGCCATGTTCGGGCGTCCAAGGTTCGCGCCCCTCGTCGGTCGCGACAGTTTGCCAATTCTGACCATCCAGCGATACTTGCACTTCATATTCGCAAGGCGTTGCGCCACGCACTTTGCTTTCATCCGTATCGCGATCGCCACGCGCATTGATAAAGGTAATACGGTTGATCGTTTCTGGTTTAGCGAAGTTGAGCGTTAAGACCGCAGGATTGCCTATGAACCAAGCTTCGCCTCGCATTCCATCGATACAATATTGTGGGCCATAGGCTTCTGGGAAATCTTCGGCCGTGGTCGACTTCGCACCTTCCGCTGACGTACCATTGGAGGCAAGAGCCACGTTACGAGGCTCCGCTTCGTCGCTCCAGACTTGAAACTCGGTCAGCTTTCCACCTTGGCCGCCACCACGCGGGGCCTTCGATTGAAAATCGGTGGTAAGACTCTGAATGACGAACTTCACGAACTTCGCTTCGACCGGTGCAAACGATTCGCTGGTTCCGAATTGATCGACTTTTGGGCGAGTTGATTTGACGTTGGCGAACAAAGTTTTGGCACGTTCATCGATCGCTTCTTCGAGTGTGTCTTTTTCTTTCTCGAGGGCCTTCAGCTGTTGGTTCAGCGGCTTGATGGCTGAAGTGTACGCATTGCGTTGCTCGGCAGTCGCCACGTCGCGACGACCGTGCGTGACGCCTTCCAATGCTGCTCGAATTCGGTAGTAGTCTTCGGTCGGAATCGGATCGAATTTGTGATTGTGACAGCGAGCACAGTTAATCGTAAGTCCGAGAAAGGCACTCGCGGTCGCGGTGATCATGTCGTCAAGGGTCGCCGCACGGATGTTCGCTTGCGCAACAACATCTTGATTGCCAACGTCATCGTAGGGACCCGCGACGAGAAACGCGCTGCCGATTTCAATCTCTGGTCTATCTTTGCCAATGACATCGCCAGCAAGATGTTCGACGATGAATTGGTTGAACGGTTTGTCATCGTTAATCGACTGGATGACATAGTCGCGAAAGGGATAGAGATCGTCGATAATCCCATTCCGCTCAAAGCCAATCGATTCACCAAACCGAATGACGTCCAGCCAATGTCGTCCCCAACGTTCACCGTAGCGAGGCGAAGCCAGCAGACGATCGACCAACGTTTCCACAGCCAGTCGCGAATCGGATCGATGAGCTTTCACGAACGCCTCGACTTCATCGAGCGTCGGAGGTAAGCCATGCAAATCGTACGTCATGCGACGGATGAGCGACCTTGGATCGGAAGGCGGATTGAATTCAAGATTCTTCTCTGCAAGCGTTTCACGAATATAGGCGTCGATGCTGTCGTGCTTCAGCTCCGTCTTCAGCGGTTGAAGCGACCACCACGACTTGTCGGCC
>JANPLJ010000796.1:0-1347 GCA_031426475.1 Pirellulaceae bacterium
GCGTCATTGGCGTACGACTCTTGGAACTGAAAACGATATCCAAACGTGCCCCGGAAGTAAAAGCAACCAATCGCATCCCCGCGACCTGGTTAACTGCTATGAAAGCCATACGCCCCAAAATCGTCTTGTCAAAACTAACCGTCAAAGAATATTTCCGCGAACTGGCGAAGCTCGGAGGTTTCTTGGGACGAAAACACGACGGCGAGCCTGGGTGGCAAACCCTGTGGCGTGGGTATCACAAGCTCCATATGATCCTCCTTGGTATACAATATGCCTCGAAGATTAAGTGAAAAGATGTGGGTAAAGACAAGGTTGTAAGACTTTGGAAGCATCTCGATAGTCGTCGTCTTTCGAGCCTCATCCGAATTCTGACGAATTCCGCTACGTTAGACCCTTCTCGTTCCCAGGCATGAGCATCGTAACAGGTGAACGGTTTTACTCGTCGGAAACATCAATACTCAGGATCTCGATCGTCTCCACAGGCACATCGCCATGCCCGGCTTTGGTGGTAGTGGCGACTTTGTTGATTTTATCTACGACGTCCAAACCATCTGTAACCATACCAAAAACAGCGTACCCGACGCCGTCGCCCGATTGCTCCTGGTTCAAGAACCCGTTGTCTTTGGTGTTGATAAAGAATTGGCTTGTCGCGCTATCCGGAACATTGGTTCGAGCCATCGCGATCGAGTACTTAACATTTTTTAAGCCATTGCTCGATTCGTTCTTGATCGCCGCTCGCGTCTTCTTTTGTTTCATGTCGGCAGTCATGCCTCCCCCCTGGATCATGAAGCCTTCGATGACACGATGGAAAATCGTCCCGGTGTAATGGCCGTCCTTTGCGTATTGAAGGAAGTTAGCGACCGAGATCGGGGCCTTCGTTGCATCCAGGGTTAAGCTAATATCACCGACCGACGTTTTGATTACGACCACAGCAGGGCTTTCTAATGGAACTGAGGAAACAAATGCTGTCGGAGCTTACCAAAAGCTCCAACTTCTAATTCGCTTGCGCGACGTACTGAGCAAATTGGGACAGTCGAACTAACTGGACTTCGCCACTTCGCGTTGGAGTCCAGGCTTCAGCCGCGTTTTCGCATACCGTAGAAAATGCGCCTAAAGGCTGTACTCCAACGAGGTTGCGAGAGTTTCTCGAGTCCAAAGTGGCGTTGTCCAGCTAATTCCGCCTCGACATTTTAGCAATTTGAAATGCGAACGGATCGTCACGGAGGTAGATTTACGGCAAAATCATTTCGCCCGGACGAGTTGAAACCTGCCTTCATTGGAATAACAGGCAATTCTTTTCCGCTTCGCCAGAACGAAGCGACTGATTAAACTAGTGCTTCATCCAAC
>JANPLJ010000797.1:0-3794 GCA_031426475.1 Pirellulaceae bacterium
GAGCAACCCCTACTTCTTCGTGGATCGTATGGTAGGAACCCAAGAATTTAGTCAAAGTCAGTGTCAGAGTGACAGTAACTCGACGGCAAACAGTTCGGCTAACGCTCTTTTGCTCAGTGTATGGAACCTTGACTGTGTAGCTCTGCTCGACTTTAGTCGTTACAGGAACTTGAACAGTGTAAGGAACTTCAACAGTCGACATCACAGGAACTTGCACTGTGTACGGAACTTGTTCTTGAACGGTCGAAGGTACTTGAACGGTGTAGTTCTGTACTTCGGTCGTTGTGACAGGAACCTGAACGGTGTAAGGAACTTGTTCGACAACGGTCGATGGCACCTGGACGGTGTACGATTGTTGTTGATCGTCATAAACAGTCTTTGTTACCGTGTACGGAACTTGTTCAGTTACCGTGCGTGGAACGCAAACTTGATACGACTGGGAAACCTGGGTCGTAACTGGAACGGTAACGTTGTACGATTCAGTACGAGTCTGTGGTTGAGCAACCATGACCGTAACTTCACGAGTCTTGGTCTCGGTGCGTGGCACTTGACGCTGAACGGTGTAGGTTCGCGTGCGAGCTTCTTGACGAGTCATCGTCTTGTTGACGGTTCGGGTCTCAGCAACTTGCTGAGGAACCATAATCGTCTTTTCTACATAGCTAACGGTTGGTGCACAGCCAGCGCTGCTTCCCATGTCACCACCGCCAACAACCATTCCACCGCCAACGACGACAGAACTACTAGCACTTGCACAGCCGCAATCGGCTGCTTGACTGGAACCCGATAACATCGCGGCCAGCCCTAGGCAAAAAAACGGGCGAAACTTCATTGCAGTCTCCTCAAGGAACGAAAATAGGGCCACGCGGCCACGAAATCAAAACTACGCCAAAAAAATGGCACGTCCCCGTACTTCTTTTAATTTGGGAGAAGGGCGAGTTGTGACCAGATCTGTCTATGGGTGCAAATCAATGCTGGTAAAGTGTACATGCCGGATTCCGACAAGGAAGTGGTATTCGTAAAATTTTGACTATTCACCCCAAACCCCCACCGCGTATTCGGATTTCCTGAGAACTTTTCAGTTTTACTCATGAAATCCCCCCCGTTTAAGTGACTCTTTTTGCCTCTCTAAAGCGAAGATTGGTCCCTCAGAATTCTTGACACGTCACGCCGCGAGCAAACCAACGAATTCTTTTTCCCCCCAAGAATATTTTATCCCGATTGGAATGTTCTACGCGTTTAGCCGGAATGACGGATACGTACGCTTTCCAAATACGCTCAAGGTTCTTGACATATCAACTTTAACTATGTCGCCATCTCCTAACCGTTAACGGTTTTCTGGCGTAGTTACGCACGTAGGTATGGCATTAAAGGAAGGTCCTGCATCTTTCATCAAAAAAGATATGATCCGCTGGTCGCAGGGGCTTGTCGAAATCTTCCTCACCATTGCGCAGGCAGCTTGCCGAAAATGCAATAGCGATTGGATTGCGAGAGCCAACGACAAGGCCGTCAAACAGGCTTGTTCGCGGTAACTCGCTTGTGGATTCAGCAATTCATCTGTTGAAGTAAAGACGCCCTAGTCCTATAGTTAAGTAGATTGTGTAACAAGGTATTCAGGGGATGTAGAGTGACCTACGTTAGCGAACTTGGCACGGAAAGCGAAAGCGTCCTTCATTGCTTGCCGGATGGCGTGGCCCTGGTTGGCGCAGACCTTACCATCCATTGGGCGAATGGCTGTTTGCGTCGTTGGTTTCCGTCAACGGACTCCACTGGTATTCCGTTCTATTCTGCGATCGGCAATCCTGAGTTGCTTGGAGCAGATGCTTGTCCGCTACAGTGCTCGATTAATACCGGTACCGCGCAGAGCTCGACGCTTCAGACGAGTGATGGGAAGTTTTACCAAGTTCACGCGTCACCGCTCCCCGACGAAATTGCCGCCAGTCGACTGGTTGTGACGCTGAGTGATGTCACCGATGAAATCTTGCAGCAGCAAAAATTGGCTGCGATCCATCAAGCGGGCAATCGACTTACCGACTTAAAGCCCGATGAAATCTTCGCAATGGACGTCGAGCAGCGTATCGAATTGCTGAAAGATAACATTCGGCACTACACGCAGGACCTACTCAACGTCGATGTCGTTGAGATTCGATTGCTTGAACAATCGACCGGCAACTTAATTCCTCTGCTTTCGGTGGGCATCGACCAAATTGCCGCCGACAGACGACTGATGGCTAGCCCACAAGGAAATGGCGTCACCGGATATGTCGCCTCGAGTGGAAAGAGCTACCTGTGCCGTGATACTGCGAACGACGCCTTGTACCTCGAGGCGTTTCGCGGAGCCCGAAGCTCGCTGACTGTTCCATTGATGTTGCACGACCAGTTGATTGGAACGATGAATGTCGAAAGCCCAAAAGTGGCTGCATTTAATCACAGCGATCAGCAGTTTTTGGAAATCTTCGCTCGGGATATCGCTGTCGCCCTGAATACGCTTGAGCTATTAGTCGCCCAGCAAACCAATGCAGCTCAACGTAGCTGCGAAGCGATTCACTCGGCCGTCGCATTGCCGATCGACGATATTTTGCTGGACACCGTGAACGTGATGGAGAAGTACATCGGTCACGATCCCGAGGTGTTACAACGCTTGCAAGGAATTCTTCGAAAGGCTCGAGATATCAAACGTTCGATCCACTCCATTGGCCAGACAATGGGGCCGACAGAAGCGATTCCGGTAGGTTGCAATGCTCGACAACATCAGAAATTTCGAGGAAAGCGTATTCTGGTCGTCGATGCCGACGTTCAAACGCGAAACGATGCACACGCGCTTCTCGAACGGTACGGGTGTATTGTTGAGACAGCACATGAGGGCGACGAAGCGTTATTGATGGTCCGAAACTGTTCGACTTCTGAACGCTACGACGTGATCATCTCCGATATTCGCTTACCCGATTACTCTGGTCACCAGTTGATGCTTCGATTGCAAATGATCCTTCCCCAGGTCCCGATGGTGCTCATGACAGGGTTCGGCTACGATCCGGGGCACTCCATCGTCAAGGCGAGGCAAGCGGGGCTTCATCCCAAGGCGATTCTATATAAACCCTTCCGCCTCGACCAATTGGTGAGCGTCACCGAGACCATCATCGACGCCTATAAGACTTCAGCCGCCTAAGGACGATCCTTTGGACCTGCTGCTCCGATGGATCCTTCTGATCCTGGCACTGTTTGGAAACATCGTTTTCTGGGTACATCTATTTAATCGAATCAACGCGACCGGATTTCCTCGGAAACAGATCAAGTTGATTGAAAAGCTGGTTGTTGTCGCGTGCTTTTTCCTTCCGAGCCTTGCGTTCTGGAACGATCGAGATTGGTTTTTCGGTTTTCTCGGGCTGACCGGGGACAGCGTGGGCCCGCTCACCGTGTTGATAGCGGCATCTCCGTTGACCCAATTTTGGGGGATTGGATCGATCGCTGGTCTGCTTTGGTTCGCTCCATCATGGATGGTTGCTCGGTATCAATTGAAGATACCGCCATGCGCTATTCTTCGAACGACCGTCCATCGAACGGACCTTCGTCTTGAGTTAGGTGACCAAGTGTTTTCGAAGCAATGGGTGAAATTATTAGGTGATGTCCCTTGGAACCAGCTCCATCTGATCGAGACCACGTGCCACGAAGTTCGGCTTGAAAGACTTGCGCCGGGCCACGATGGCCTACAAATCGGTCATTTATCGGATGTCCACCTTACTGGATTTATGCATTTTGATTTCTATCGCGAAGCCGTCGAACGATTGATGTCGACAAAG
>JANPLJ010000798.1:0-6737 GCA_031426475.1 Pirellulaceae bacterium
GGAAATGCGAGTTCACCGGCCTGCCAAGTCTTCCCATGATCATCGCTGAAGATCGTACCGGACGCTGATGGCTTATGATCGCCCACCTTTCCATAGGCCACCCAAACGGGAACAACTAACCGACCGCTCTTGATTTGCAGACCATGGCCAGGCCCGGTCGCGATGACTTTCCAATCATACTTTTTGCGAAATGGTTCAAACGTCGAGGTAATCTCGACCGGTTTGCTCCAAGTTACTCCATCGTCGACGCTGCGCATCGAAAAGCAGCGAGCATAGTTAACGCAATAAAGAAACTCGATCGCTCCGGTTTCGCGATCGACGATCGCGACCGGATTGTTCACCGTCTGCTCGTGCTCGCCGCCCTCAGTTTTGCTAGGGTTGCCTTCAATTCTGACGCCGTCATGTGCAATTTGTTTCGAGTCTTTCCAAGTCTTCCCGCTATCGGTGCTACGACGCAGATGTACTTCGATCTCACCCCAATCGGAACTGTTGTTCTTCCGTGCTTCCGAATAGGCGAGCACAGTTCCGTTGGGCGTGACAACGATACCAGGGATGCGATACCGAGCGATGCCATTCAGGCCCGGCGGGAAGACGGGGTTCGTCTCAAGCAGAGGCTCCGCATAAGTAAGGCCTCCACCGAACGTGCAAAGGAGCAGAGATGCGAGAATGTGTTTCATAGGAA
The DNA here is from genome assembly GCA_031426475.1 of Pirellulaceae bacterium. Classification (GTDB taxonomy): domain Bacteria; phylum Planctomycetota; class Planctomycetia; order Pirellulales; family Pirellulaceae; genus JAIYDQ01. The sequence goes on from JANPLJ010000798.1 coordinate 683, forward strand.
AATTTCTATTCTTGTTAAGAGGTTTCGGAATTGTTGAACAGGTGGGTGTTGTCGACCGCTTATCGGACCACTTTTACGGGATGTCTAGCGAAGCCATTGCACAACTTTTAGTTACCGATTTAGCGGAGCAACGCGAGCCGTCCGGTGCCGCCAACCGGGAGTAGGCGCTTGGGCCTTCATGGATGAGTCGTTTGACGGGCCAGGTCTTGCCTTCGCGACAAACAGTGCCGTCCTTCACGATACGCCGAATCTCAGGCACATCCGTACCATAGCTGCCAAGCCCGATCGACTTCGTTGCAATCTCTCGGCCAAATGTGTGATGCTCGGTCATTACGAGATCGCTTACCATGCGCCGTGCCTCGCGAATGTATAGCTGATGCGGCCAGCCGCCCGTGTCAGGAAACTCATCACTTGGCAAGCCGAAGCGCTGCATGTCGTCGCGAACCTTTCGAGGCACGCGTGGGTCGGTCGCAAGAAAGTGGAGTGCGAAGGAGTTCGGATGGAACGTCGCGATCAGCAAGACGGTGAGCACGTATCTCAAAGACGGCTTCAAAATCAGAGTTGGGACTTTCATAACCATGTAAAGAATCCCAATTGATCAAGATCGCAATGAAGCTCCGATTGTTGGTTGCTGGTGAGGTTTGCAACGGGCAATCGCGGCGGACCGACATCCACACCGCGAAGTTTCATGACCGTCTTTGCGGCAGCCATATAACCGTACGATGCGAGTAGCTTGATGACTCGAACTGCTCGCATCTGCTCCGCTCGAGCCACTTCCATATTGTTGGCCACATACGCGTCCATCACTCGCCGATAAATCGGACCAGCGAAGTTATAGCTGCTACCGACCGCTCCGATTGCACCCAGCGACAACGCAGGGAGCAGCATCTCATCAAATCCAAAAGGTATATCGAACTTGCCTTCGGAATGATTGCGGCAAAGTTGATACTCCATCAAATTGGAACTAGTAAACTTGATGCCGGAAAGATTGGGGATACGCGGCGCGGCTGCTTCAAGAAAATCTGATGGCGAAACAGTGATCCCGGTCATCGTCGGAATTTCGTAGTAATAGAAAGGCAAGTCCGGCGCCGCCGAGGCGATCTTGGACATGCTATCGACAAGAACTTGAATATTCCCCGGCTTAAAGTACGACGGTGCAACGGCGCTGACCGCTAAAGCACCGAGTTGTTGCGCTTGCTTGGCAAGGCTCACCGAGTCGTCAAGACAATTCGATCCGACATGCACGATCAGCTGTAGCTCTGTCCCTCGCGACGTTTGAATCCATCGATCCGCAAGCTGCAGCCGCTCATCGAGGGTCAGTGAACTGCTTTCTCCGGTCGTTCCGCCAATGAACGCATATCGCACACCATCGGACTGGAGCATCGCAGATTGCTTTTCGACAATGCCGAGATTGAGTGATCCATCCGCGTGAAATGGAGTATGGGTCGCCGCAACAAGGCCGTGAATTCGGAGTGATGAAGGCATTATGAACTCAGTGAAAGGTTGATAGTGAAGATACAGAGTGATTCATTTCAGCGGCTGCAACGGCAGGCTCCAGACTTCCGGTGTGCGGACTCGTGGACGCACTTCCCCATTGGGAATGACAAGGCGATTCTGCCACACGACCGTAGGCGCAGTTGCTCTCGAAAAGGGAACGCTCTCATCTACCGTCCACGCATCCTTCTCGACATCATAAGCCAGCCCATTGCGTGGAAAACCCGGATGGTCGTGAACGGGATGGAATGTCGTATTCGCTCCATCATCACCGCTATAGATCACCAGCTTGGAACCGATGGGCGCTGCAGGCGAAGGAGCGGCGACGGTCGATCGAGGGAGATCGGCTATCCGCTTCCAACCCTCGTTCGGTTGATATCGATACGCGTCGCGAAGATAAGTACGCACCGGCTGGTTCGTAGAGCTGGGTGCCAGACTTGTACCACTGAAAAGATAAAATGCGTCTTGGCTTGTGCCGGCAACGGCAAGCATTCGTTCTGGACCAGGCCATTCCGGGAGCTCTTCCCAAGCGAGCTCTTTCGAATCGAGATCAAGCGACCAAAACGTACGCATCGCAGTGGTAGATGTCGGAGTTTCAATACCGCCCGCAATATGAATGGTTCGTCCTACTAAAGCTCCGCAGGCATTCGCGCAAGGTCGTGGCAACGAAGGAAGCGGTGTCGTGACAATCCGACCGTCAGCCCACTCTAACCGGAAGCTATCGGAGTAGTGCCCCATTGCATCGCTACCTCCAAAGCACATCAGACTATTTTTCGCGCTGATGGAGACGCCGTAGCCAATCGGCCTTGGCAACTGAAATCCTGACTTCCATGGTCCATCCGGTCGCTCCAAGACAAAGACGCTTTCGTACCACACTTTTTGAAACACATCCGCCCACTTGTCTTTGGGAATGTTCGCACCGCCAGCGACAATCAATGCTCCATTGCTCGTCCCTGCGAACGTGCCAGCAAAGCCCTCGGCGTCCGGCAACTCAGGCAGTTTGGTCCAAATGAGAGAATCCTCCGCTTTCAGGTTTGAAATCGACACGATCATTGTAAGAGCAACAACGAAGTGCCAGGTCACAGTAAATAAATCGCGTTTCGAATCATTGTTGTACATGAATCTATGCTCCAATCAGTTTCGGTCCTCTAGCCATTCCAGTTTGAATCGGGCAACCGTCAAATTTGCGTAGGCCCAATCACGTTTGCGTTTTACCTTTGGTTTATCAGTGCCGCTTTCATAGAAGCACAGAACCGTTCCGTCGGGCAGGACAGCCAAGTCGCTATACGCACTCGGCCCAGACTGCAGACATTTACTGATCGGCCAAGTTTGTCCGTTATCGTGGCTAACACGAATCGTGAGATCTCGCCGAGCGTTGTGTTCACGCTGAATGGTATCGAGTCCGGAAAAAAGTACCACAGGCCTGTTGAACAAGCTCGACTTACTGTTGGTTTGCAATGGACCAGGGTGAGATACAATGCCAGCCATACACCCCGGCTCGAGTAACTCTTCGATGAACACTGGGTTCGACCAATCGCTCACACCGTCCTTGCTCACGGACACCATGCGACGATTTCGTGCATCACCGTTTCGAGCCGTGATCATCACTCGGCCATCCGACAACTCGACGATATTCGGCTCACCACCCAACCGCACTGCCATCTCGCCGGGTTTCCATGTAACTCCGTGATCGTCGCTGAACACGACACCGACTCCCTTTCTGAGTTCGTCGCTTTCTTTATAGTTGGACATCCAAAAGGGAACGACCAGCCGACCATTCCTGAGCTGAATTCCATGCCCTGGCCCTGTAGCGATCACTTGCCAATTCAGTTGATCGCGAAAAGCAATGAAGGCAGAAGTGATCTCCGTAGGCTGAGACCAGCTTATACCGTCATCGTCGCTGCAAATGTAAAAGCAGCGCATGTACTCGACGCAGTAAAGCAGATGGACGTTGCCATCGCGGTCGGCAATGGCCATCGCATTGTTGACGGTTTGCTCGTCGGGCCCCCCCATGTCCTTCGTTTTCTTCTCTTCCGGCAGGTGTGGATTGCGTGGCAATCGATCTCCCGTGTGAGCAACTTGCATCGCAGGTGAGAAAGTGCGTCCACCATCGGTACTGCGTCGCATGTGGATCTCAATTTCACCGCGATCGGCATCGCTGAACTTGCGAGCTTCACAGTAGACGAGCACGGTTCCTTTGGCTGTGACGACAATCCCAGGAATGCGATATAAAGTGAAACTATTCGAGCGTTCTTCAAATAGTACCGATTTTTCCAGCAGCGGCTGGTCTGCGTGAACGGGGGAGGAAAGCACAAGTAACAGTGCTACCAACATCAGACGCTGTAGCTCGATAAGAACAAGCGTTCTCCTCCTCACCAGGTCCCTCTCCCCCGCGAAGCCAGCGGAGCGAGGGGAGATATTTAAAACGAGAACCATCATCGTTGCTCCTGTTTCTTTTTCTTCTTGGCTTTCTTGCCTTCTGTCTCCAACGTAACCGGCTTCACGCGTTTCTTGAGCATCTCATCTAAACTCGATCGCAACTGATCCCGTAGGCTTGCGTACTCGGGCAGCTCGACAACGTTGTCGCGTTCAATTTGAAACACCCCCTCCCGGTTTACACTCTCGCTCGACGTGTAATCGTAAAGCTCCTCCGCTTGCAACTCCTTGCTCTTCCAATCAATCCAGCGAGTGTACCGATACTTGTCTGTGCGGATCGAATAGCCCATGACTTCGGGATTGCCCGCTGCGAATGGCCGCGAGAATTGGCTCAAAACGCTTTCGTGAACATTTTCCGCAGGCTCATTGAGAATAGGCACAATGCTTTGCCCATCGAGGTCTTTGGGAGTCGATAGATTCGCTAACGAGGCAATAGTCGGATAGAGATCGACATATTCGACAAGCGATTCGGTGGCGACACCTGCCTGCACAATTCCTGGCGTACGAATCATCAACGGCACGCGTGTATCGAGTTCGAAGTTGGTAGCCTTGCACCAGTGATCGGCTTCTCCCAACGAGTAGCCATGATCACCGAGCAGAACGACTATGGTGTTGGAGTCCAGCTTGAGTTGCTGCAAAGCATCGAGCAATTTACCAACCTGCGTATCGGTATAGCTGATGCAGGCGTAGTAGCCATGCCGCATTTGCCGAGCTTGTTCGAGCGACAATCGCTCGTCCTTTGGCATGTCCTTGTATCCAGCCAGTTCAAGGTGATCCGGATAAGCCTGTTCCGGAGCCCCGCGAGTACGCGTTCGAACTGTCTTTAAGTCGAACATTTCGGGGGCATACATATCCCAATACTTCTTGGGAGCATTGAATGGCAAGTGTGGCTTGAAGAAGCCGACAGCCAGGAAGAACGGTTGCGATTTGTCTTTCAATGACTTTAGAGTATCAATCGCCAGCTCGGCCAATTTGCCATCGGGATAGTCACTATCAGGAACATCAGCCCTTTCGAATGGATCGCCTTTGCCGTCGCGTTGGTTGTTCTCAGGTAATGCATAGTTCTTCCACCCCGGTGCCCGCAGTACCGTAGGTATGGTCCAAGATGGCGGATCTTCTTCGCGCTCATCACCGCTGAAGAACTTTCCCAGTCCCAGTGCGTGATAGCCGTTGTTCTTAAACAATTGTGGTAAAGTAACCAGATCTGGGTGGGTGTCTCGAAACAGATTCCGGTTATGCCAAACACCCGTGTTGTCTGGCAACCGACCGGTTAGGATCGAAGCTCGTGACGGACCGCAGACAGCCTGATGACAGTAAGCACGGTTGAATAATCGCGACGAAGCTGCCAGTCGGTCGATGTTGGGTGACTTGACGACGGTGTCGCCGTAACATCCCAACGATGTTCGAAGATCGTCAATCGCGATGAGCAGAACGTTTGGGGGGGTAGTTGTTTCTTGGCAACGGCCAACGCCTGCGAACCATACTCCGAAAATGAAGCCCACAAAGTGAAGTAGAAAATGGACTTTTGATGGCATAGGTGCTTCGACAGATTTCGAGTCAGTCACTATTTGGTAAAGCCAAGCTTAACGGATGCAATTGTATTCAATCGCTCGGTACCGTAAACTTACATTTTGAGTATAAGTATGTCCATTTTCGTTACTCCTGGCTCCTGCCTCCTGAACCGCTAGTGACAGTATCATCTTAGGCAGGCTGGAGCCTGCAATTCAGCGGGTTCCCAGGCAGGAGCCCAACGCCGTGAACGATATTCTCCATTTGATTTTCAAGGGTTCCGTCGTAGCCACGTTCGTCAGAACGTGGACGGAAGCGCCAACTCTCCATATTCTGACGAATGTGGCTACGAAAAATCGTTCACGGCGTTGGGCAGGAGCCTGGGAACCAGATGCCCGAGAGCGCCGTACTCACATGGGTGCCATTAAAATGCCTGAAGAACCACATTTTCTTAACGCCAATGAGTCATCGTATCAGCAGCCAGCATGGACAAAGCCCAACCTGTTAGCTCTGATCATCGCCATCGCCATGCCATCGTTGCTGGTGAAGGCCCAGGATAATTCGCTTGAAGCGTCATTCGACAAGCGCGTCCGACCATTCTTTCATACTTATTGTT
>JANPLJ010000799.1:0-2086 GCA_031426475.1 Pirellulaceae bacterium
TAAAAACTTCTATAAGATGCTTAGTTCATCCAACCACGAGTGCAGATGCTGTTTTAACTGAAAAGCGAGTTAGTCGGTATGAGTTTGCCCCGTTTATGCATTTGGCGATTCTTGGCGACTTGCTTTGTAGTCGCTTGGTTGTTCCTTCAACCTGGATCGATGCCGTATTGCAGCGCCCAAAATGCATCATCAGCAGACCAGATTCGCCAGTCGATTGTAACGGCGGGGAATGATTATCGCGCTGGGAAAATCGACGAAGCCGTGGCACTACTTAATCGGTCAACAGTACAACTTCAGAAACTTGCCAAGGAAGCCGAGAACGCCAAGGTCCTCAGCAATCTAAAAACCCTTCACGGCGGTCTGGCCAAGGCTTATCAACGACTCGAGCTGGACGGTGTCGAACTCGATCCACTTCCTCCTTGGGAAACAATCGTTGAAACAGCGGTCGCAAACAAAAAGCCCGACAGTAAAACGGATAGCAACCCAAGCACTGGCGCGCCTATGAAGGCGAACGATCAAGTGAACTTCGCAACCGACGTGGCACCATGGCTGGTCTCGAAATGTAGTCGTTGCCATATCATGGATTCCAAAGGTGGTTTCTCGATGAAGACGCTGGCTGATTTGATGAAGGGATCGAAAGCTGGCAAAGTTGTTTTTGCGAAAGATGTCGCGGGGAGCCGTTTGGTGGAGGTGATCGAAAGCGGTGATATGCCTCGCGGCGGAGGTAAGGTCAGCCCAGCGGACCTCGACAAGCTCAAGAAATGGATCGCCCAAGGTTGCGTGTTTGATCCGAAAACAACAACGACAGCGTTGGCTTCGTTGGGTGGTGATTCTGCAACGAAAATCGAGCCAAAGAATCGCGACGTTGAAACGATGGTCTACAAACCGACCGGCAAGGAAACGGTGAGTTTTTCGAGAGACGTAGCGCCGCTTCTCTTAGCGAACTGCAAAGGTTGTCATATCGATGCTCGCCAGCAAAGCGGCCAATTGAACATGGACTCGTTCGTAAAACTTCTGCGAGGCGGAGAGAGCGGTGCGATCGTCCAAGCGAAAAAATCGGGCGAGAGCCTGTTGATTAAGAAGCTGCTCGGTACATCGGGTGATCGAATGCCAGCTGGCGGAAAGGCGGCCTTTCAGCCTGAACAGATTCAATTGATCGCCAAATGGATTGACGAAGGGATGGCCTTCGACGGTTACTCCCCAGATGCCAATCTTGAAGAAGTCGCATCGCGAGCATGGGCGGCATCGGCTTCTAACGAAGATTTGATGAAGCGACGGCTAGAGCGTGCACTTGAAAAATGGAGCAAAGTATTTCCAACACAGCAGCCAGTCCAAGCAACAGGCAGCGAATACGTCGTATTGGGGAATGTCAGTCAGCGCGCGGTCGATGAAGTCCTTGCCTCGACAAACGTGGCGATGGAGAAAGTTCGCAAAGCGCTCAAGCTACACGAACAAGATCCTCTGGCCAAAGGTGGCGTCACGATCTTTGTCATCAAAGGTCGCTACGATTATAGCGAATTTGGAAAAATGGCTGAGTCGCGATCGCTGCCTAGTCAGTGGACGGGACATTGGCGCCGCGAAGTTCTCGATGTCTATGTAACGATTCTCTACGACGAGAAGGACCCCAAAGCGAACGAAGCGAACTTGACGCAGCAGTTGGCCAGCTTGTGGATTTCGTCGAATAAAGCGACTCCGAATTGGTTTGCCAATGGTTTTGGACGAGCCGTGTTGGCGATGATCGCAGGCAGGAACGAATCAAAAGTCAAAGCATGGGATCAACAAATCCCAAGTATCGTTGGCAGTATGAAAAATCCTAAGGAGCTGCTAGGTGGCAAGATGAACGAAGAGGATGCAGCCATCATCGGTTACGGAATGGTTCGCAAAATGATGGATAGTGCAGGTCGAAAGCCCTTTGACCAGTTTCTCCGTGCAATCGAAGCCACACATGATTTCGAAAAAGCATTCACCCAATCCGTGGGACCTGTGGAACCTGCCGTCGGCGCCATCCTAGGGCTCTCGCCACCGACCAAAAAACGCTAGCTCTTCCCTCAAAAAACAAGAGCCGGAAGCGTAAGCGACGAATTCG
>JANPLJ010000800.1:0-6799 GCA_031426475.1 Pirellulaceae bacterium
ATGACATTTGGACAGCGCGCACACTTTCCCCGTACAAACGACAGTTCCAAGAACTCGTCGCCCCCTCTCCTCCCCATAAACTACACGTGAGCGTGTGTAGTTGTTCAAGAGCCATCCAAGCGAACACACATGCGCGTGCACAACTTTGTGTGCTCATGTTTAATGCGCATGATCATCACAGTACACGGAACTTAACTCTGCACCTAATCACAACCACCCATTTGTCCGTCCTACCTTTTTGTGCAGGTGGGTGTGCGCGTTCGCCCGAACTAACCGGACCAGCTGGTTGTCTCGCCAGCACGCTGCTACTATTTTATGTAATATGTTTATGCAATTTTCATAAGGTCACCGTATGTCTACGCGCGCCCCTACACCATTTTCGCGATCGCTGCCAACCGCGTCTCTGCTGTTACGTTATATGAACACAATTTAATGTGAACTTTCAGCCACAGATACAGTAGCACTAAGTGTGGCTGCCAGCTGTGAGTGGATCATAATGTGTGTGTGGCTTTTTGCGCGCGCAGCTGTAGTACGAACTTATGGCCACCACCACCGCTGGCTGTTCGTGTGCGAGAAATCATTTGCCTTGCGACCGCAAATTCATCACGCAACGAAATCGACCCAAGCTCGGTAAGATCCAAGTAAATCGCGAGCTCCGGCGGCAAACCGAGGCGGAATTTGAGTTGGTCCAGAGCTGCCTCAAGCGTAAAACAATTTGCAACCAAGTTGCTTCGCGTTCGCAAGACGTTCTGCTCAAACTGGTCGACCTGAATACGCGGAATCTTCTCGGCGGTGCGATATTCCGCCTGACTTTGTAGGAACCCTCGTAGATTGGTGAAATAATCTTGAGCGTTGATCTCGACGCTTCGATAGTTTAAAAGCAAGTTATAGTATTGATTGGCAATGTCGCGGAACAACTGTTTTCGGAATCGAAGATAGTCTCGAGTCGCATAGACCACATCGCGTTCCGTTTGCGTAAGATTCTCGAATCGCACGTCGCGTTGGAAGATCGTCTGTTGGAAATCGAAGATCAAGTCGGAACCAATATCGGTCGCGAAACCCGAAGGTCCATTGAAAGTCAAAACGACACTATTCGCGAATCGAGCTAAGAATTCACCGCCTGAGGCAAGCGTCTGTTGGACTCCCAATCCGGTTGGAATTCCAAGAGTGTTCACCGTCGTTCCGTTGTTTCGTAGATGACGATAATTGGCGGCGGTCCCATTTCCAAACTGGGTCGGATTGAGCTCGAATTGGTATCGCTGGCGCGTTACGGCCAAGGCTGATCGAAAGAGAATCTCCTTTCGAGTCTGGTATTCGCGACTATTGATCGTGGCGAGCTCCATCAAGTTTTCCAGATTCAATCGTTTTTGGTCGACTTCAGGTTTCTCCAATCGATCGTTCGGGAAACTTTGCGCGCGTTCTAATTCGAGTGTCTGAAACTCCAGCATGCGAGCGATACATGTCTTCGGCAGGACGTCCCATGCATTCTGCGGAATCGTAACCTTGGTGATTAGCGAGCCATTGCCCGGTGGCACGGGGCTCGGTGCTACTGGCTGGGTAGGAACGCTTTCAGCTTCGTTTGCTTGAGATGTGGATGGGGCCACGTTTTCGAATGCAGGTTGGACAACAAAGCTTGCTGGCAAGACAGGCCGTTCCACTGGAACAACACTTGGCAACGGAACTGGCGGCATATCGGCAGGCGAAACGGTCGGATTTACATCCAGTTGCGGATTCCATTCAGTGGAACTCTTCACCGGCGCTGCATCGATTGGCGGCTGAGGATTGGGGGCGGCGGGCTGAGCTGGCGGCGTTGTTTCCGCCGGTGAAATGACAGTCGTGATATTGTCGATGGAAGGCGATTGTCGAGTGACTAGTTCAGGCAACTCGTAACCGTTCAGGATCGGACGCTGGACGGGGAGATGTGGACAATAGGGATTGGTTGGATCGTAGAATCGCGACCGTGGATCCGGCGTCACCGTGTAGCCATTCGGGATGTCCAATAATGCACACGCCGATTTTTCATTAAGCACTCGATGCGTATCCCGGTCTGCCGCCAAACGATATCGCGTTCGCGAGCAACCGATTGCTAGCAAAGCGACGAGGAACACGAGCGAAACCGTGGCGGCTGATCTCATATTTTGGCAGGATCCATGAGGAGAGATTTGCCATTGAGATCGACACAGGACCCTATCGATAAAAACAATTGTTCCCGAAAAAAGGATTGCGAGTGGAAGACGCGATTGCATTAGGCAAGCCAGGAAAGATGTTCCGACGGGGCTTGATTCAAAATCAACGTTTCAATGGATCGAAGGACGCAAAAACCTATCGCGGTCTCGAAAGCGAGACGGCCTCCATGGGCGAAGGGATTCCGATCCTGAGTCGCGACTATTGATGTCGCAGCGCTTCGATGGGGCTCATCACCGCCGCTTTGTATGCTGGGTAAACACCGAAGACGATTCCGGTAGCGACCGAGATTGCGAATGCAAGCACTATCGACCAAAGACTGGTGACTGTTTCGATACCAAGCGTCAACGTCACAAAAAATGGCAATAGAACACCGAAGAGCACGCCAAGGATTCCGCCGCTAGTGCTGAGCACCGTCGTCTCCATCAAGAACTGTAGAATAATATCGCGACGCTTAGCGCCGATCGCGCGGCGTATTCCGATCTCGCGAGTTCGCTCAGTAACAGTCGCCAACATGATGTTCATGATTCCGATTCCGCCGACGAGAAGCGATATGCCAGCGATCGAACCAAGCACCAGATTCCAAAGGCGTTTTTCGCGTTCCGCTTGATTCAGCAGCTCCAGCGGAACCTGAACTTGGTAATCAATTTTGTCGGAATGGTTCTTTTCGAGGATCGCGCGAATCATTGCAGCGGCCGGCCTGACTTGATCTTGATTGCCCAATTTGATTGTTATCTCGCTTAACTCGATTCGAACGTACTGCCGCGAACCGGTGTCGACAATCCTTTGAACGATTCCCATCCGATTCTTGGCGGCAGTCATGGGAATATAGAGGTCATGATTCTGATCAACGGTGCTGGCGCTATGCGTTTTCGCTGTACCGCTATCGCCTTGTTCGACGACGCCGATTACTCGATAAGCGTCGTCGCCGACTAAGAGCGATTGATCTAAAGGATTATCGAACCCGAATAGCTCGGTCGCCACACCTTGCCCCATGACAACGACGTTTCCTGACTCGATGACGTCCTCGGGGCTAAGAAACCGACCGCGGATATTCATCGGCTTGACTTTGGGAAGATCGACCGTTGTGCCGATGACTCGTGCCGATGCAACATGTCGCTTTCCATGTTGGATATTCTTTTGATGAACTACGGAGGGAACCACCGTGATACCTGATAGTCCGATGTCTTCGATGCGATGCAGGTCATTGAACGTCAGGCCATACGCCAAAACATAGCTGGATGATGACGACGACATCGCCTGGTTCGACGGCTGTGGTTTAACGCTGCGAATGATCACATTCGATGCACCCAACCGACGGATTTGTTCAAGCGCCTCACGCTTGGAACCTTCGCCGATGGCGAGCATCGCAATCACAGACGCGACTCCGAGAATCGTTCCGAGTAGCGTGAGAAAGCTACGCAACTTGTGGAGAAGCAGATTGCGGACTGCCAGCTTAAGAGTAACAATCCACACAGGCGACTCTATGAAGCGGGAGCGGATAAATCAGCACTGGCGAACAAAGCTTCTGCGAATTCCTGAGGATTGATGGCAATCGATTCCCCCTCGGACAAGCCATGATGGATCGAGACACGAGTCTCGCTGGCACGACCCAAATCGACCGAACGGGGCTCTAAATTGTCGTTTTCTCGCACCAAGACATACGTTTGTTCGTCATGTTGGACGACGGCATGCAATGGCACCGTCACAACGTCTGGAATCGAATCGACAAGAATCTCGGTGACGGCGGTCATTCCGGGCTTGAGATGCTCCACTTTTTCGTCGATGGTCACAATGGTTTCATAGACCTTGGTATCGTTTCCTGACCAACTATTTTGTTCCGGTAAAACGGCGACCGACTTTACGCTCCCTTTGTAGGAGACCGATGGAAAGGCGTCGATGGTGACACGAACCGCTTGCCCCATACGAACTTGGTCGAGCGCAGATTCGTGAATTCGCGTTTCGACTTGCATTGAATCGAGATTAGGAATGGAGAGCAGTTTTTGACGAAACAGCACCGGTACACCTTCGCGAACTTCGCTGGTTCGGCTGCTCGGATAAGCGACCAACCCCGATTGCGGCGCGTAGATTTTGCATTTTGCAAGTTGGCTCTGATAGCGTTCCATTCGCTCCTCTTCCTTCTTGAGCGATTCTTCTTTGGCGCGTTGCAGGGATTCTACCTGAGCGAGTCTTGCTTCATTGTTTCGCAATACTTGCTCAAGACCTCGCTTGGCTGTCGCGACCTTTCCTTCCAATCGAAGCATCTCCATTCTTTTCTCGTATATCTCGGCTCGCTTCAGCGTCGCAAGTTCGGTTTGAAGCTGGTTGAGCTTCGCTGCAAATTGACCTTCGGCCGTCAAATAGGTCAAATCGGTGCGGCGCACTTCATTTCGGTTGGCGTAACCAAGTTCGAAGAGCGAAGTGATTCCACGCTGGTCTTCGCGTCGAAGCTCCATCGTTGCTTGCGCGGCAAGTATTTCATTATTGACGTCGTCAATTCGCCGCTTGTTGGCATCCATCGCCAGTTTGTGAGTTCCATTGTCTTTATCGACGTACATTTCCAATTCGAGTTGAGCGAGACTGATCACCAGCTCGGCTTCCGCGTGGGCGGTGGTGTTCATCGTCAACTGATTCTTGAGGTTGGCTTCCGCTTGAATCTTCTCGGCGATCGCGTTCTCTGTGTATAGAACCTGATCGTCCAACGATTCCTGCAACGGGCCCGAGTCCAATTCGATCAACAAATCGCCTTGTTTGACGGAAGCTCCGTTGGGTACCATCCAGAGAATAGTGGTGCCGTTGATGTTGTCTTTCCGCACGTCCTCGACTTCGCACGACAACTCGACACTCGATTGACTCTCCAAGTTACCTCGTTCGAGTACAACGACTTCTAAGTCAGATCGTTCGACTTCCTGCCAGACAACGCTGCTGGCATGGGCCGAAGACGACGTGTTCGACTGGAAATTCAGAACGGACCGCGCTACAAAGCCTATGCCAGCAACGACAGCAGCCAAGAGACCTATTCGTCGCAAAACAAGGAGACTTCGCAAGGACTGGGTTCCAAGGGAAAATGGACGTTGGGCGATAGTGGACATTTGAACCTCCATTGAAAGGCTATGCATTGAAGCAAGTAAACCTTGCATAACCACCCCCAAAGGCAACGCTTTGAAGGATTTTTGTATTTGATTTCCAAGGGTTCTGGCGTAGCCGCGTTCGTCAGAACGTGGATGGAGCCGCCAGCTTCTCCACATTCTGACGAATGTGGCTACATAAAATGCTTCACAGCGTTGCCCCAAAGGGCGGAAACCGACTGTGGACCTCATGATCCTACTTAGTCAGCGGTCAAAGGTCAAAAGGCAGGGAGCCAAGGTGGGTAGTATAGTCTGTAATCGTGTCCGGAAAGCGATAGCATTTCCAAAAACCCGACAGTGCAGTCTACTCCCGTTCATCGGAAAAATCAACGTCTTTACTCGAATCAAGTCGATTGAATCCCCTGTTTTTCCTGGGATTTCGTGAACTGAAATTCGTTCACGGCGTTGGTCGGAGCCTCTTAACCAGAATGGTGTTCGGCATGGATTGTCGAAAAGTCTGGTTTTTCATGGACAAGACGAAGTGGATTCAAGAAGTACGTCCGAATGATCCGATCATTCCAATTGGTACAACGCCAGCATTTTCCGACGGCAATACATGATCGTACAGGGACTATCCGCAATGGAGAAGCATTCGACGATTCTTGCAGATTTGAAAACTTGGTTCAGCGAGTTTGCGGAGGCGCTCGACGCTTGGGAAGGTTGGTTGGCTCGGGTTGAACAGGCCTATTTGACCGGCGAGTACGAGAAACTTCAAGAACTTGAGGGGGAATCTGAAGCGATCCAAACCCATTTGGCGGAAGCTCGAGAATCACGAAGTCAATTGCTCGCTGAGGCGGCCAAGCAAGGTTTTGCAGGTTCCAGCATTACTGCGATGGTGATATGGCTTTTTCCCAAGTCCCCTACCGACTTCAAAGCGAGACTGGCCAGACTTGACCAGCAACTCCGTCGGGCTCAGCAAATGAGTACCGCTTTATGGGTGACGGGTTTTCAGGCAGCCAGCTATACCGGCGCGCTGCTAGAAATCCTCGCGACCGGTAACGCGGATCGAGCCACCTACGGGACCTGCGAACGAGAAGTGTTGGAAGGTGGGCACATCGTCGATGCCGCAGCCTGACGCACACCCTTCGATGACCTCCAACCAATCTCTGAGAACCATCGATGTCGCTCTTTAGCTCGCTTCAACTTTCTTCCAACGCGTTGCGTGTCAATCAGCTTGGCTTACAAGTTGTCAGCAACAACATCGCCAATGCCAATACGCCCGGCTACATCCGTCAAGAGTTGATCCAGGCCCCCGGTGGCGGATATCGACTGGGTGGCTCGATAGTTGGAACCGGCGTCAGGACTGTCGGCGTCCAACAGAAGGTCGATGAGTTCCTGCTGCAGAGCATTCGCGACGTTCAGAGCAAGATATCCAAGAGCGAGGGACTTCAGGAAGCGAACAGCCGACTGGAGACGGCTCTTTCCGAATTGGGGGACAACGATCTTTCGACTGCGATGAGCAAATTCTCGAACGCGATGCAGGACGT
>JANPLJ010000801.1:0-6107 GCA_031426475.1 Pirellulaceae bacterium
AGCAGCGGCTTCAGCTTGCTTGCATACAGCGCATAACCGCCTTCCTGGCTGAGATGAATGTTATCAGGCGTGAACAGCTCTTTCTTGATCGTGCCGTCGGCGTTCACCATGTCGTTCCAGAGGTCGAGCACCTGCACCTTCGCATCGCTGTCCAGCTTCAGCGAATCGAGGGTCGCGTTGGTCTTCTTGATGTCTTCGTAGAAGCGATTGCCCGGCGCATGAGCGGGTAGAATCTTTGCTACGATGATGGCGGTGGCTGGGAACTTCTCGTGCAGGATCTTCACGCACATCTCGATGCCTTTCGCGGCGGCTTCGATACCCGTCTCGGGCGTGAAGAACATGTTGTTGTTGCCGATCATGAGCACGATGGCCTTCGGCTGAAGTCCCTTGACGCCACCGTGATCGAGACGCCAGAGCACGTTTTGCGTCTTGTCGCCGCCGATGCCGATGTTGACCGCTTTCAAATCTGGAAAGTGCTTCTTCCAAGCCTCGCCCCACTGAATCGTGATGCTGTCGCCGACGAGCAGCACATCCACCGGCCCCTGATTCGCCTGCACGATCTTCACATGCGCCTCGTGCAGTTTCAGCCAAGCATTGCCGCCGAAATGACCTGCGCTCGGCACCTGCGGCCAAAGCTGCGGCATATGCTTGTTCGACTCGCGACCGGGGCGGCGGTCATGCTCGGGCTTATCGACGACATAAGCGCGTTCCTCCGCCGTGAGTGGCCAGCCGGTCTTTTGCGGTTCGGCGGTATTATGCGGGTACTCGAGGGCGTGCAGCGTGGCCAGCGGCGAGAGCAGCAGCATGGTGAGAAGTGGAAGGATCTGTTTCATGGAAATTTCAGGGTCTTGCATGTGGATGTAGCCTTCGGGCCTACGATGGAAATCATAAACAAAGTAGATTGCGTTGTCATCGATCTCCACCACGCGCTAGGTGCGATTGTGATCGCGTGTCAATGTCGCTTCCCTCTGTCCCGGCCATCCGACAGCGAGAAGTGTCGAAAAAATTCGGATTTCTTTGTCCCATAATGTAACTCCAAATGTCAAACATGGAGGCACACTGCATACCCTCATTGCCACCAGAAAGCCCAAGGAGCGTGGGCCAAAACGCGTGGAGATTGCTTTTGATTCCAGCAGTGGTCAGATACAGCACATGCGTTTCATAGAAATGCCGTATGGTCCGGTTCGTTTGGATCTGTACATGACAATAGTCGAAGAGAAACAAATGAGTTCCGACTTCTTTCACCATCAATCCCACCATTCCCCAGATCGAACTGTTGAATTCGAGGAGTAAAAAGTCCATGCGTTTCGTAATCCCAATGGTCCTATCATTTTGCTGTGTTACCTTCCTTGGCGAATCCGCTTGGGCCCAAGCACCCAGTGGCGGCAAGGTTCGCAAGCCTTCCATGGCGGATACTGTTAAAGCAAACATCTATGGCGATAATACGTTCGTGCTCTACATCAACGGCGAGTTGGTTGCCGTCGACTCGATCACCTTCATTCCGCACAACGTCATCTCCGTCGATATCCTCCCAACTTATCCGATGACGATCGCCGTCATGGCCAAGGACAATGCTGACCCCAAAACCGGTATGGAATATGCCAACACCAACATCGGTGATGCTGGTTTCATTTTGAAATTCGGCGACGGGACGGTCACCAACGCAACTTGGAAAGCGAAGAAGTTTTCATGGGGTCCGATCGAGCGCGACACGAAGAACCCTCGTATTGAAAATATTCCAATTCCTGATAATTGGTACGCCGTCAATTTTGATGACAGCTCTTGGAACAATGCCAAAGAGTACACCGAAGAAGAAGTCGGCCCGAAGCAGCCGTACTTCGAAAATGACTTTCAAGGTGCAAAGTTTATTTGGACTGACGATGTTGCGTTGGATAACACCGTGATCTTTCGTCATACCGTCAAGTCGTCGCCGGATGGAAAGCAAAGAGCCGATTTCACGAACTTGACGAATATGGTTCCCGACGGACCACCACCCGGCGGAAAAAAAGGGAAGAAATAACGATTCTCATTTGGACCGCGACTGCAACTTAGTTCTATCCCTTGGATCATCGCTATGAAAACCCTATTTTGTCTCCTGGCATTGTCCCTCCCAGTCGTTGGCATTGCCGCCGAGCGACCCAACATTGTCTTTATGCTTTCCGACGATCAAGGTTGGAGTGGCTTGTCGGTATCGATGCATCCGACCATTCCTTCCAAAGGCGATGAGTTTCATACACCCAATCTCGAGAGGCTCGCTTCGCAGGGAATGCGATTTTCAGCAGGCTACGCCCCCGCTCCCGTTTGCTCGCCAACACGAATAAGCCTTCAAACGGGGAAGAGTCCAGCCCAACTGCACTGGACGAAAGCTGCACCGCCAGTACCTGGACAGAAGATGATTGAGCCGAACTTGATCAAGAATCTTTCAAGTTCCGAAACGACCATCGGCGAGCTCCTGAAAAAGGCTGGTTACGCGACCGCTCATTATGGCAAGTGGCATATTGCCGGCGGTGGACCGGGTGAACACGGATACGACGAACACGATGGCAATACGGGCAACGAGAACGCTTACAAGTTCGTGGATCCGAATCCTGTCGACATCTTTGGGATGGCCGAACGATCTGCTACGTTCATGGAGAAGAATTCGAAAGCTGGAAAACCTTTCTTTATTCAACTTTCCTGGAACGCCTTGCACGCATCCGAAAACGCTTTGAAAGCAACCCTTGCAAAATATGAAAAACAACTAGGAGGCGAAAATTCGAAACGGGTCACGACGGCTGCGATCACTGAAGATCTCGATACTGGCGTTGGAATGGTCATGGATGCCGTCGATCGACTTAAGCTTACCAACAACACGTATGTCATCTATATGGGTGACAACGGATCGGGAGGCGGCAGGCGGTCATTGAGTGGCGGTAAAGGCGATCTTTGGGAAGGTGGTATTCGTGTCCCATTCATCGTTCGCGGCCCCAATGTTAAAGCCAATTCATGGTGCCATACACGCGTCGTTGGCTACGATTGGTATCCAACGTTCTGTGAAGTTGCCGGCATTGGTCGGAAAACGCTTCCGAAGGGAATCGAAGGTGCGAGCATCCTATCGCTGTTGAGCCATGACGGGCAAGGCGAAGTACAGCGAGCACGCGAAGAAATGGTTTTCCACTTTCCCCATTATCAAAGCGAAGATGGTCCTCATTCAGCGATTTATCTCGGCAATCTCAAACTGTTGCGGTTCTATGAAAACGATAATGTCAAACTCTTCGACCTTGCAAAAGACGTTGGTGAGCGGAATGATCTTTCGAGTAGCATGCCGAAAGAAACAGCCGAGCTGAAAATGCGTTTAGAAAAATACCTAGTCGACATCGATGCACAGTTCGCAACAATGAATCCCAATTTTGATCCGAGCCAAGCAACCGCATCACGTCGTGGCGGCAAAGGCGGAGAAAAGGGTGGTGGTGGAAAAGGTGGGAGCCAAAGAGGTAAAGGCGGCGGGCAAGGTGGTGGCATGGGCCGTGGCCAAAGGGGCGGTAATGGTGGAAACGAAATTGAAACAAACGAAAAAGGAATCAAATGAATACTAGAACCGAAACGCATATAGATTTATTCCGCTGCAGCCCGTTTTCGTTGGGCTTGCCCGGCTGCGAATCGTTTCCGTTGGGCTTGCCCCAACGGGATGACAACTGGCAAGCTACTAATAATCGCTCCTCGCAACTGGGCCTCTCCCCAGAGTACCGGGGAGAGGGGACAGAAGCAAAGGCCTGCGTTCTTTTCTTGTCATGCATTATCTTCTTTGTCACTTCGAGCGTTGCCCTCACACACGAAGGACATGACCACGCGAACAATGCTCCCGATCCAGCATCGAGAACCTGGACGTTTGCAAATACAAGTGCTCATCTGCATGGAACCTATATTTCGTCGCTCGATGGTAAAGTCCAGATCCGAACGGGCGATGGAAGCGTTGTTGCTCTTCCTATCGATCAACTTACGAACACCGATCAAAAGTGGATCGAAAACCGCATGGTAGAGATAAGAAGACTAAACGAACATCGAAACGCGCGTGTGATTCTCGTTCAAACTCGAAATGCAAAGTCGGCTCCACCCATCGCCGCCACATTTGAACCGTTTTCCAAGTTGAAAGCGATCAAGTATCGGCAAAACGATCATTTTTTCTATGTCGAATCCAATTCGATGCCCGATCATCAAATGATGGTTGGCATTACGGCATGGCAACAACAAGTGCCCCTTCCACAACCTTATTTCGGCGACAATGCTTGGCGTATTCCGTTGCATCCCGTTGTGGCGGCAAATCCAATTTCTGCCAAATCGCATTTTTTCCGCGGTGCAATTGCCCTCGCAGCCAACGGTGTTCCCATCTTCAATCCGATCAAGAATGATGGCCGCACTGACACTTTGATTGCTGGCGAACTCGACACATTCGGAGGCCACTGCGGACGCGGCGACGATTACCACTATCACATCGCACCAACGCATCTTCAGGATATTGTGGGCGAAGACAAACCGGTTGCTTATGCGTTGGATGGCTACGCGATTTACGGCTATACCGAACCGGACGGATCGGAAGTTGCCGGTCTCGATGAATTCAACGGTCATACAACACCCGAATTTGGCTATCACTACCACGCAACGAAGACTTATCCGTATCTCAACGGTGGCTTCCATGGTGAAGTCGCCGAGGTCGGAGGCCAAGTTGATCCGCAACCGCGAGCTGGCGGCGTGCGTGAGGCTTTACCTCCGTTGCGAGGAGCTAAGATTACGGGCTTCGAATCCAAGGACAACAAGAGCTTTAGCGTCAAAGTCGAAGTGGGTAACGAGACTCGCTACGTGAACTATGTCCTTGGCGAAAACGGTACGGTGAAATTCGATTTTGTCGATGGTAATGGCAAAGTTACTTCCGAGACCTACTCGCCACGACAACGTGGTGAAGGAGGTGGTGGTCGAGGTGGTCCCGGAGGTGGCGATCGTCCACCTCGAGATGGCAAGGGTGGTGGTCCTGAGCGGAGACCACCGGACGGAAACCGCGACGGCAAAGCGCGTCCTGATGGGGAACGTCAAGGAGGTCGGCCAGAGGATCGGCCGAGTGAAGCTCGTCGCAACGACGAAAGCAAGCAAACTTCTCCTCCGATGATCATCACTCCGAAGAAGAGTGGCAACTTCAAGCTTACCAGCCCGGCCTTGGTAGAAGGTCAACCTTTGCCCGATGAATTCAACGGAAATGGCGAGGGCGCGACCCCTCCGCTCGAATGGAAAGGTGCGTTGGAAGGGACGAAAAGCTTCGCACTTGTCATGGATCACATCGATCGAGACAACTTCCTCAAAACGTATTGGAATTTGTATGACATTCCGCCAACTGTGACGAGTCTTCGTAAGAACGTGAAAGGCGTCGGCAAAATCGGCGCGACTTGGAAACGCGATCAAGCGTACGTGCCGCCCCATTCACAGGGAGGAGGTAAGCAAACTTACACGCTTCATGTTTACGCATTGTCGGTTGTGCCCCAGTTCGATCCCCAAGACGGGACCATCACACGTGAAGCGTTGCTCACGCAGATCAAAGATAACATCCTGGACAGCGCCGAATTGAACGTGACCTACCAAAGACCAACCGGTGAAACGAACGGAGGCAACAACGGTCCGGGCGGCAAGGGCGGACCTAGTGGTCAAGGCGGGAAAGCGGGCAAAGGCAAGGATGGCAAAGGGAAGGGCAATGTTTCGGCCGGTGGACAAAAAGGTCGCCCGCAAAGCGACGAAGCATAAACCATCAAAGATTCCAGGAGTAGTGAAATGGTTATTCGAACAACTATTGTGCTCACGCTCATGCTACTTCATGCGGGTTTTCTGATCGTTGATGTTGCTGCCCAAACAAACGAAATCAAAGGCGGCGACCAACGGGGATTCCAGGGAATTCCCAAAGGGGTCAGGGAATTCCAAAGGGGTCAGGGAATTCCAAAGGGGTCAGGGAATTCCCAAAGGGGTCAGGCGTCTTTGAATGGCTTTTCTTCTGGTGATCGTAATTGTTGTCGTCCGCGAGGACGCATTGTTGATTCCAAGTTGAGGCGTTTAGCGATTGACTCCACCCATGTTTCATCTCCCAGTGG
>JANPLJ010000802.1:0-7138 GCA_031426475.1 Pirellulaceae bacterium
GCACCGCTGCCGCGTGCCCCGAAAATCCAGGCAAAGATACTGAAGAATAGGATCGGCACCACGAAAGTAAGCACCAACTCGGCTTTATTGTGCCACAATCGCATCAAGCTAATCTGAATAACAGTCCGTATCATTCTCGCAAGCCATGTCCGGTGAGATGAATGAAAACATCATGCAAGTTAGGTTGATGCATTTCTAGGTCGATCACTTCACCACCACAAGCCCGAATGCGATGCAAGAGATGGGGAAGCTCTTCCGCCGGATCGTCCATTTCCGAAGCGAAACACGAATTGGCTTCATCCCATTCAAGATTCGGAATACTGGCCGAGAGTTGACCATCGATACTGAGGAAAACCTTGCGTTGAGTTCCTGTGGTATGTTCGATAAGACCGGCCAACGTACCATCCGCGATGACTTGGCCGTGATCGATAATGACAATTCGGTCACATTGCGTTTGTGCTTCGTCGAGATGGTGCGTCGTCAAAATAATCGTCGTTCCCATTTCACTTAACTCATCGAGCATATCGAAAATGCGTTGCCGGCTTTGCGGGTCCACTCCGACTGTCGGCTCATCCAAGAGCACCATTCTCGGGGAGTGCAAGACGCCGCATGCAATATTGACCCGACGCTTCATTCCTCCGGAAAACGTCTTCGTCAACTGCGCCTTGCGATCTTCCAACCCGATCCACTTGAGAGCCCAGGCAACTCGTTCTTTTAGTGCATAACCTTTTAGCCCGTGTAAGCGTCCAAACACGGACAAATTTTCGCGGGTGGTCAAATCGCCGTAGATCGCCAAATCTTGAGGAACGACGCCAAGCTGATCGAGAACCTTGGGGTGTTCAATTGAATCACCAAAGAGCGAGATTTTTCCTTGGTCAATTCGCAACCGTCCGCAGATAGCTCGCACTAACGACGTCTTGCCAGCTCCGTTTGGCCCTAACAACGCCAATCGTTCGCCAGCGTTGACTTCGAGCGAAATTCCTCGCAAGGCCTTATTCGAGCCAAAAGAACGTTCAACGTCCTGTAGACTCAATGCGACTTCCGAAGAGAACTGGACTGCGTCGGAAGCGGTCGCTCGATTTCGTGTTAGCATACCAGTCTAAGCTCTTATTTGTCGCATGTGTTTCAAGCTATAATAGCGATCGACATCGTACCAGACGAGAGTGTTTTCCGATTCGAAGTACCGATTGCTAGCGAATCGATCCGTAAACCAAAGTTTGCTGCAGAAAATAGAAAAGGCGTTGCCTAAGGTGATCGAATGCGCACAAGATGGATGCAACAAGAGAGTCAAGAACCTACGGACAAGGAAATCCGCGACGAAATCCTGAGGCTACTCCTCCTCGATTCACGAGTCTCCAGCATTTGTCCTAGCGATGTTGCGCGTTCGCTGCGCCCGCAATGGAGACAATGGATGCCTTTAGTGATCGAAATCGCCGCCGAAATGGCCAAGGACCAAGAAATCGAAGTCATCCTGCAAGGACAACCGGTCGACATTGAAAAAGTAAAAGGACCCGTTCGATTAAGGTTGGTTCGAGGTGAAAAGAAGCAAAGCATTGACGAGTAGCAGAATGCCTTACGGCCATGAGGTCTTTTCCTGACCATGCGATTCTTTAATCGCTCACATGGTCCATCCGTCAGGAAGCGTCGCATCCTTCGTTAGCACCGGGATGCCGTCGCGGATGTAACAAGGTGAATGCACATCGGATTCCGCAACACCGCCACGATTGAAAATCTGGACGTGGCGTCCGATCCGACAGTTCTTATCGAGAATGGCTCCATCGATCAGGCTTCCCGTTCCAATACCGACCGGAACTCCATTCGTTGATTTGAGCTTTTCGATTTCATCGTTCGTTTCGAGAAAATCGGCCCCCATGATGATGCTGTTCCGGATGGTAACCCCTTCGCCAACGATGCAGCGCAGTCCGATAACACTGTTCTCGATAATCGCTCCTTTGCCGATCCGACATCCGTCAGCGATCAGGGAATTCGATATCGTCGCACCTTCCATCAGCGAAGGAGGCAAGAATCTGGCTCGAGAATAAACGGGGGCATCGGGACAGACCAGATCGAACGGAGGGTTCGGATTCGCCAACGAAAGATTAGCCTCGTAGAAGGCTCGTATCGTTCCGATGTCTTCCCAGTAATCATCGAATAGATGAACTTGAACATTGCGAGTGCGTACTGCGGCGGGAAAAACCTCCTTTCCAAAATCTTCATAGTCTGTTTTCGTAAGCACTTCAAAAAGCAGCTCGCGATTAAAAATATAAAGTCCCATACTGGCTAAACAATCGCGACCGCGAGCAGGAATTCCTCGCGATTCAATCCATTTCGGATCGGTGCGAACCATATCGATCTCGGCATCCGTTTGCGGCTTCTCAAGAAAACCTTGGACGCGTCCCTGCTCATCGCACCGCATGACCCCCAGACTTCGAGCTGCACTCCGTGTGACAGGAATCGCCGCTATCGTCACATCGGCCTTCGTGTCGATATGCGTCTGCAGCATCTTCTGGTAGTCCATTCGATAAAGCTGGTCGCCAGATAGAATGAGAATATATTCCAGTTCTTTCGAATCAAGGTAGATTAAGTTCTTGCGTACCGCATCGGCCGTACCTTCGTACCAATCAGTGCCGCCATCCATCGTCTGCTGGGCAGCCAACAGCTCGACGAAGCCGCCGCTAAAATGGTCAAAACGATACGTCTGCCTGATATGCTGATGAAGACTTACGCTGAGAAATTGGGTGAGGACAAAAATCCGATTGATACCGCTATTGATGCAATTAGAAATCGGAATATCGATCAGTCGATACTTTCCGGCTAAAGGCACGGCAGGTTTCGCGCGAATCTTCGTAAGTGGAAACAACCGTGTTCCTCGACCGCCGCCTAGGATCAAGGAACTTACCTTCCGCATATCGTAGCTCATGAAGTACACCCAAAATCGAACGTCATTTCTCCCAAAACCTCCCATAGCATAACCAATCGAGCGGCAATTCGACAGTCACCCAAAGATCGCTAAAATGTTATGCTACGATGAAAACACCTACTATTCGTTCTTTCGAAAAAGCATGAATTCAACGCCGACAATCGAGATCGCTAGTGAATTGATTTCCTTCGATTCTGTATCATCGAAAAGCAACGAAGAAATTAGCCATTGGGTGGAAAGCCGTCTTCGCAAGGTCGGTTTTGGCATCGAACGCGTCGTTTATCGCGATGGAAACGGAATTTCCAAGGTCAATTTGGTTGCCAAACGCGAGCCGGCCGTCCGCCACCACGAAGCAGGCGGCGTTTGCTACCTCGCTCATACGGATGTCGTCCCGGCGGACGACTGGAGTCTCGATTTCTGCGGTCCCTTCCAGCCGACCATCCGTGACGAAAAGCTCTATGGGCGCGGGTCATGCGACATGAAAGGATCACTTGCATGTGCTTTAGCCGCCGCCGAACAACTTCCGGTCCACCAACAACGAGCTCCCCTCTACTTCATCGTTACTGCGGACGAAGAGGTCGGCATGATCGGTGCTCGACATGTTGACCGCCAATCATCTCTGTTTGCGGAGATGATCGACGCAAACACGATTGGTATTGTGGGTGAACCGACGTCCCTGCGTGTGATTCATGCTCATAAGGGCGGATTAGCTCTGCGAATCACTTCGCGTGGCCGAAGCGCGCACTCGAGCAGTCGCGATGGACTCAACGCCAATCACCTTTTAATCCCGTTGCTACCGGTGCTATTGGAGATTCGGCAGCAATGCGAGAACGATCCACGCCTTCAGAACCACGACTTTGATCCACCGACACTTTCTTGGAATATCGTGCTTCGGAATGAACCGTTCGCATCGAACGTCACCCCTTCACTTGCTGAGGCGATTGTCTTTTTGCGTCCGATGCCGAACGTTGATCACGAACCACTGGTCAGTCGCGTCGAAGAAGAAGCAGCGAAACTCGGATTGGAATGCAAACGTGGAGAGGAAGCATCGCCGCTGGACGTCCCGCAAACTTCGGATTCAATACAAACGATGCTGCGATTGACCGAACAAAATCAATCGTCGACGGTATGCTACGCAACCGATGGAGGAGTCCTTCAACGGCTTCGACAACTTGTTGTCTGCGGGCCGGGCAGTATCGAGCAGGCGCATCGCAGCGACGAGTGGATCTCGCTCGAGCAACTTGCTCGTGGAACCGATTTGTACTACCGAGCATTCCAGCACTGGACTCAGTAATGTTTCACCGCATGCATGCCCTATCATTGCTATCGGAATGCACCGGTGACGAGCTGTGGTCGATTGAGTATTGCCGTCAACGAGGCGTACCTGAAACTTGGATCGAAGAACTACTCGACGGCTTCGAAAGCAATTTCGCTCTCGAAAGCCGAACTATTTACGTCGATAATCAACGGGTAAATCAGTATGAAGGGATTCGCGACGTCGATTTAGCTTGCAAGCTTGGTGAATACCTTGGCGTCCAAACGGAACCGATCCTGACTCTCGGGGGCAATCGCCAGCGAATCGTGCAAGCGATACGCGAAGCAGTCGAAGAAGGCTAGGCTTTGTTTCTAAAGCAATCTGATACTGGCGATCAAGAAGTGTGCTTGTATTGCGGATTTTCACTCAACGACCAAGAATTCCAATTGCTCGATGGCATTCAACGTCGCAAGCAGTGTTGCGTAGGGATTCTGATCGGCGAGCGGCGAATCAGCCAATTTCAGATAACTAGCGTTCGTATCTGGATTTTCGACACTCGCATCAATGCTAAGCCAATGATCCTTCAAGTGGACTTCGGTCCATGCGTGGAAGACCAAAGCAGGATCCGTTTTCGATTGATTGTAGACAAGGCCCATGGCGACTCGCGAGGGCACGCTACGTGCGCGAACAACCGCCGCTAGCAACACCGCGTGCTCCGTGCTGTCGCCCGCTCGATCCCGAACAACCTCTGCAGCACTCGCGATGGCCGGAGCATACTCGGTTTTCTTCTCGATCCATTTGTAGACGCCTCGACGAAGTCGTTCCAAGGCCGATCCCCCCAAATTCTTATCGTTGAAGAATTGCTCGGCTAACTTCTTGACCCCATCATCGTCCGACTGAACGATCGGCGATGACTTCATACACAGCGGGTCAGGGACAAGTTCTGGCGTGACACCAAAAGGAATGGACGATTTCTCTTTCATCGCATAGACAGTAACTTGTGCCGTAAAGGCAGATGTCGACTTGACGCTTTGATTCGTTCGCCCGGGCAGCATTTGAACAGGATCCCGTTCGGAATGCCCTATCTGAAAATCTAATTTTTCTTTCGAGACGACATTCTCAAGCGGCGATTTCAACTTGATCTTCGTCTTGGTTAGCCTCTCACACGCCGCTGCATCTCGAATATTTTCGGCCAGTGAGCGTTGGACACGGAATGACCGAATATCCAATGCACTTGTGTATGTCTTGAGAACTTCCCCCGCCATATTGGTCCAGAGTATGCTCGATAAACTTTGGTCCCCAACGCGAGCCTCGGAAACTATCTCAAGAAGACTATATTGATTCCCATCTATCAGCGGGGTTTTGATATACTCCTTGGCCTGGAGTTTCATCTTAACAATTTGCCCAAGAACCGGATCAAGCATCAACAGCCTTCGCGTCTCACCTGGCCGCATCGGCCGCCCTTTTAAAGACTGGGCAACTACGAACGGGCCCCCGCACTCTTTTGGCCATGGAATATCGACCCCCGTCGCTTTATCGGGACTTTGAGTCTTGAGGCGGAGTGTGCCAAGGATCAACATCCCTTCCGTCTTGGTTTCGATCTCACCTTGTTTCGTCGTCGCTGCGATCGTTCGAATGCGACCGTCCGTCTCTTCAATGCTTGTCACACTCATTTGCTGGTCGATACGCTTTTTGTCCTTAACAGTTCGAACAAAACTATCAGCATCGATTCGAAGAATCCCCGTCGCACCAGTCGGAGATGGCATGATCGATTGATGCAAATAACCTATCGGACGATTCCCAAGATATTGAACTTCCCAAAACTCATAGGGCAACTCATTGGCAGATATCCAACTGGGTGGTCTTTCATAAATCGTTTCTTTCTCATCGTCGTTGTTGCTATCTGCTTTCTTCTCGCCCTTTTTAGCATCTTTACTAACGACAACGGTTGGTTTCACCTGTAGCTCAGTAACCCCTAATTCGTCGAGAACCGCTTTGCCAGCTTCATTGGGTCGTTCGATCGCGGGAATCGACTTTCCTTTCGAACCTGGAACCCCCTCAGCATTCGTATCAGTCCTACCGCAGCCTGTAAGTCCGAGACACAACGACAAGACTACGCAACGAAATACGGCATTTCTTGTGAATGACATGGAAATCACTGCTTTTTTCCGCGAGGTTCTTTCCCGATCGAACAACATCTGTAGCGAATGTAGTATTTAAACCATTTGGGCGATTGTACCATCGCAAAGCTAGACTATCCAAGACTCGTCTAGTTATCGCGTTTTGACGCTCGCCGCTAAAGAAAAATTCCATTCACCCGAATGACCCGTTCCATTCTACGTGCGAATGGGACGACTAGGCTAGTCAAACAATTGCTGGCCTGAATTGCGCATCGTATCGCGAATCGCCCTGGCTTGTTGAGAAGCGATCTGGCTTGTCTCATTTAAGCAAGTCAAATGCCCCATCTTTCGCCCCAATCGGGCATCCCGCTTCCCGTATAGATGCAAATGTGCACTCGAGTTCGCCAAGGCAGCTTCGAAAACGGGGTAGCCTTGCCCCCAAACATCTCCCAACAAATTTGCCATGGCCGCCGGTTGAATCAAAGAAGTATCGCCAAGCGGCAAGTTGCAAATCGCCCTAACCTGCTGTTCGAATTGACTGGTTCGACACGCTTCCATCGTAAGATGGCCGGAATTGTGCGGTCGAGGTGCCAGTTCATTAATCATCAATCGATCGTCTTTCGTGACAAAGAATTCAATCGTTAACAGTCCAACAACGTCCAAAGATTCAACAACACCTCGACCGATCTCTTCTGCTTTTGAAGCGACAGACGCCCATGATTCGGGGGCAGGGCACGTCGTCACATCAAGAATGTGATTTGCGTGTTCATTGACGAACATCGGATAGACCGCAACTTCTCCTCGCGGTGATCGCGCGACAATGATCGAAACCTCGGCGGCGAA
>JANPLJ010000803.1:0-3549 GCA_031426475.1 Pirellulaceae bacterium
TTCTGTCTATAATGACGAGCCAGTTGCCGCGACAATCTACGTCTCGAATTCCTCCCGCCCTGCCTTTGGACTAGTTTTTTTGATGTCCTTCACCAAACTGAGCTCGATTTCTCTTGTCGTAGTGTCCATCTTGGCGATGGGTTCAGCTGCGATGGGCGAAAATCCGCTCCAGCCGCGAATCGACTTCAATCGGCAAGTTCGCCCGATCCTCGCGAAACACTGCTTCGCATGTCATGGTCCAGACAAAGCGGAATCGGGACTAAGGCTTTCTGAGTTCGAGACGGCGACCAAGGAAGCAGACAGCGGTGAGTTCGCGATTCGACCGAACGCACCTGACCAAAGTGAATTGCTTGTTCGTATTCAGTCGTCCGATGCGTCGTTACGGATGCCACCCGAAGGTGAAGGGCTTAGCGAAAAGAACGTCGCGATCTTAAGACAATGGATCGCCGAAGGTGCCGAATACACTACACACTGGTTTTTTCAACCAATCCGCACCCCTCCAACCCCTGACGTAAAAGAACTTGCCTGGTCAGAAAACGCGATTGATCGTTTCATTCGGTCGTCACTGGAGCGTGCCGAGCTAGAATCCGCAAAGCCCGCGTCACCTCGAACGCTGATTCGACGATTGTACTACAGCACACTTGGAGTACCACCGACTCCCAAAGAGATTGATTCCTTCGTCGCCGATGCGAGCGACGAAGCTTACGCACGAATGGTGGATCGTTTGCTTGCCGATCCGCGAATGGGCGAACGATGGGCTCGCCATTGGCTGGATGTGGTTCGCTATGCAGAGACCAATAGCTACGAACGAGACGGACTCAAACCCAACGCATGGAAGTACCGCGATTATGTTATTAATGCATTCAACGCCGACAAGTCGTATGATCGTTTCTTAAAGGAGCAATTGGCCGGCGACGAGCTTGACGAAGTAACGGTCGAAAGCCTTACAGCCACTGGATATTATCGTCTAGGCGTATGGGACGATGAACCTGCGGATCCTCTTCAAGCGAAGTTCGATGGCTTCGATGATTTGGTGACCGTGACAGGGCAAGGAATGTTGGGGCTGACGTTCAATTGTGCTCGTTGTCACGATCACAAGATCGATCCTATCCCTCAGAAAGACTACTACCAAATGGTGGCGTTCTTTCGCGATGTCGCTCCTTATGGAACTCGAGGCGACCAAAAAGGTCCCAATCAAATTAGTATTTTTCCTCCAGATCTGAAAGCGCAGCACGATGCTTTGGACCATGAGTTGGATGAGATCAAGAAGAAGCTGAAAAAGATGGAACAGGAAGCCATCGTCAAGATGAAAGCGGAAGACCAACGTGAGACCGAAGGGGATGGTCGCGCGAAGGTACTCAAGAAGAATCTCAAAACGTATCTAGACGAAACGCAAGCTGCTCAATACGACATTTTTGAAAGTCGTATGAAATCACTTCAATCGGAATTGAATAAACTCCCAGATCTGGAATACGTTCTTGGGTTGGCGGTATGCGATTCCATGCCGCCTGAAACGCACGTTCTGCTTCGAGGTAGTCCGCTCGCCGAAGGCGATGTCGTCCAACCAGCTTTTCCAGCGATGATCAAACGACCGCCACCGACGATTGATGATTCTGTATCCGACGCGAAATCTGCGGGACGTCGAAAGGTTTTGGCAGATTGGATTACTTCCGATGACAACTGGTTCACTGCGAGAGTTATCGTCAATCGACTTTGGCAACATCATTTTGGACGCGGTATCGTTCGATCGTCGAATAACTTCGGTCAGCTTGGCGACTCTCCAACGCATCCCGAACTGCTCGATTGGTTGGCTAGCGAACTCATTCGGCGCGATTGGCAGTTGAAACCGATTCATCGTGCCATCTTAACGTCGCAAGCGTATCGAATGAGTAGCGCCGACCACTCGCGAGGAATGGATGTCGATCCAGCCAACAACCTTTTTTGGCAATTCCCAATGCGTCGTTTAAGCGCCGAAGAACTACGCGATTCGGTGCTAGCCACGTCGGGAGAGCTCAATCTTGAAAAGCATGGCCCAAGCATGTTTCCAGAAGTCGCCGACGAAGTTAAAGCCACACAATCGAGGCCCGGAGCCGGATGGGGCAAGTCGTCGGACGCAGCTCGAGCTCGACGGAGTATCTACATTCATATCAAACGATCGCTCATCCCCCCTGAGCTGTCGGTGTTCGATTTTCCGGAAACAGACACAAGTTGCGAAGCCCGATTCTTGACAACGCAAGCGGGCCAAGCACTCGGCTTACTGAATGGATTGTTTTTGCAGTCTCAATCGCGGCGGTTTGCTGATCGAGTCGTGCGACAAGCGGGATTAGACCGTGCCGAGCAGGTTCGATGGGCGATTCGCTTCGCCTATGGACGCCCGGCAGTTCCATCCGACCTGCAACGCGCCGACGAATTGATGAATCGACTCCGCGACGAACACGGACTCGATGCCGCTGAACAGCTTAATGAGTATTGTTTAGTTTTGTTGAATACGAACGAATTTATGTATTTGGATTAAGAACATTCCCACAGAGTGGGGCAGCGGCTCCGCCCGCTGACAAAAGCGCCTGGGAACAAGTAAACGAGTACTATATGAGATTTTTCCCCTTCGAATGCTCTCGCTTATGAACCACTCCAACTGCAAGACTTTCTGTGGCCGAACACGCCGCGAGTTCCTCTGGCAGACAGGCGCCGGCTTTGGCTCGGTCGCTTTATCGGCCATGCTCGGTGGTGACGGGTTCCTCGATTCGCAATCGATCGCAGCGGATGGAAAGACTCCATTCAAGAATCCGTTGGCAGCCAAACCGTCGATGATACCGGCAAAAGCCAAGTCGGTTATCTTTCTTTTCATGTATGGCGGCCCAAGCCATATCGACACATTCGACTACAAGCCAACGATGGTTGGGCAAGACGGCAAAACAATCCAAGTAAAAACGCACGGTCGCGGCGGTCACAAGAATGAAGGCCGAATCGTGGAGCCACGTTGGAAGTTTCAGCAATATGGCGAATGCGGAAAATGGGTAAGCGAGCTATTCCCCAACGTCGCCAAGCATGTCGATGACATCGCCTTTATTCATTCGTTGACGGCTGATTCGCCAATCCATGGTTCGGCCATGTTGATGATGAATTCCGGCAAGATTCTTTCCGGTTCGCCATCGATTGGTTCGTGGATTAACTATGGACTCGGTTCGGTCAACGAGAACTTTCCTGGCTATGTGGTCATGCTGGATCCATCCGGTGGTCCCATCAGCGGTGCCAAGAACTGGTCGAGCGGGTATATGCCAGCTTCCTATCAAGGAACCGTTTTGCGGACCAAGGGCGCGCCGATCCTCGACCTGCAACCGCCCGAAGGTGTCTCTCGCGACTTGCAACGAACGCTGATCGATTCGATCAACGCAGCCAATCATGACCATGCCGCGACGCGTATCGGCAATTCTGACTTGGCCGCGCGGATCGCGAGTTACGAATTGGCATTCAAGAGGCAAGAATCAGCGCCCGAGGCGTTGGATTTATCTCAGGAAACACAAGCGACGCTCGATCTCTACGGCGTCG
>JANPLJ010000804.1:0-2253 GCA_031426475.1 Pirellulaceae bacterium
GTTTGTCCTGGGCTGTGAAAAATTCGGTATTGCGTCGGTTTTGGTTTTGCGCAATTTTTCATCCCGAAGGGATACTAAGACATTATCCGGTGGTTGAGCGAAGCGACACTATGGTTGAGCGAAGCGACACCACCGGAACAACAGGCGAAAGGGATTCCGATCCTGAAAGGATCGAAGCATCTTCGACCCTTCCAGGGTCGTTTGCGCGTCGTTGAGTAACCGGGGGTGCGCCGCTTTGCGGCGACCCCCGGCTAATATTTGGTATCCCTTCGGGATGAAATGCGGCAGAATTGCCATGGGACCAGGAGCAGAAGGTCTTGGATCCTAGAACAATCTGTTACGCCGAATAGCGTTCGATCGCAACGGACAGGGCGAATACGGTTCCTTCGCTCGCCTCTGCGATTTCCGAGATGAGCGTTCCGATCTCGTTATAAGATAGCGAATCGTATTCCCGGCATAGTTTTTCCGCCAATTGCGTCAAGGGTTCCGCTTGAAAATTCGACCCGATTCCCTTGATTGAATGCAGCATTTGCTTTGCAAGGTTACTATCGTTCGCTGCAACTGCTATCACCAACTCTTCTACCAGCATCGGTAGGTCTTGAATCACGACTGCAGCAATGGCATTAAACCGCTCCGCATTACCATCCAGGATCCTGAGGGTATCCTCTAAGCACATCTTGATTGGTGCTGTTAAGTCGTTCATCGTTCGCCACCTCTATTTCGAAGAAAAGCTTGGGCTGTAGAGGATCGAGCGGATGCTGCCCGTGAAAACGGTGCGCTGCTTCCTCGGGGCCCACGACGGTATGAGAGTCACAACACTTAGGGAGCGGCGTCAATGGGAGTACTCATTTGATTCGGAAAATTCAAGGCGAAGAGTGCTTGCGAAGGGTACCGATTCTGTGATTAAATAATTTCGGAAAATTGGGGGATGATCCCCAGGGGACGCACCCATGGCAAGCGACTTGCTCTATGCTAGGGAGGCGTTCGATGGCCGAGCATTTGTCATGCCATTGGAATTGTAAGAAAGTAATCGATCGGAAATAGGTTTCATCAATGAGTGTCGATATTCAAAGGATCAAGGAGCAAGTTCTCAAGGACTCCGAAAAGCTGGACAGCGTCAGAAATGAGGTGCGGAAAGTCCTTGTGGGGCAAGACGTTATGCTTTCCAGGCTGCTCATTGCCATGTTGACCGGTGGTCATGTTTTGTTGGAGGGGCTCCCCGGACTGGCTAAAACGACGGCCATCAAAGCGCTTGCTGCCGCGATCAAGTGTAAATTCAACCGCATTCAATTCACGCCTGACCTACTTCCGGCGGATTTGATCGGAACCATGATTTATAATCCCCGCGAGGGATCCTTTGGAACACGCAAAGGCCCTATCTTCGCCAATTTAATCCTGGCCGACGAAATCAACCGAGCGCCCTCCAAAGTGCAGTCGGCTCTATTGGAAGCGATGCAGGAGCATCAAGTCACGATTGGCGATCAAACGTACACTTTGGAGGAGCCGTTCCTTGTCTTGGCTACTCAAAACCCGATTGAACAAGAGGGAACTTATCCGCTTCCGGAGGCCCAAGTCGACCGCTTCATGCTGAAAATTGTAGTCGACTATCCTAGCAAAGCCGAGGAACGAAAAGTAGTCGATTCCGTATTGGATGATATTCGCCGCGAGGTTCAGCCCGTGCTGGACCCAAGTCAACTTCTGCAAATGAAACAGACAACCGCTTCGATTTATATGGACGACAAAGTCAAAGATTATGCACTCGACGTCGTCGCTGCGACGCGGCGTCCAGACGAATTCAAAATGAAAGAGCTTAAACCACTTATTGAATACGGTGCTTCACCGCGTGCCTCGATCAATCTTTGCTTGGCTGCCCGAGCCAATGCGTTTCTCGCCGGACGGGGGTACGTGACGCCGCAAGATGTGAAGGATGTAGCCCCCGATATCTTGCGGCATCGAATCATTATCACGTACGAAGCTGAGGCCGAGGAGATGACAACTGCGCATATTGTCAGCAAGGTACTCGAAACCGTTCCCGTTCCGTAGAAAATGGTTTTGAAGAGCTGTCATGGCCGCAAGAGAACTTGACGCAATACTCAAAGAAGTGCGACGCATTCAAATCGTTGCGCGTAGACAGGTCAATGATTTGTTGGCCGGCGAGTATTTGAGTGTTTTCAAAGGGCGTGGAATGGAGTTCGACGCGGTTCGCGAGTATGTTCCCGGCGACGAGATTCGCAGCATCGACTGGAACGTGAC
>JANPLJ010000805.1:0-1623 GCA_031426475.1 Pirellulaceae bacterium
ATGAGGATTATGTGCCCTGCAGTTTGTCCGAACATTCCGGACAAACATGCGCGAGTACTCACCACTTGCTATCGCCCAGGGACCAGATTTCCAAGCTGATATCGATGATGAAAATGAGGTCGATTTTTGAATCGAAGACTGACAAACTATCTCGCACCGGTCAGTGTGCCGTGAAAAGGCTTGTAGATTCTAGCGGGTGCGAATCCCGCCCGGCAATTTTCGCTCCAGCCGGTAGCACCCGGAGCGGTTCAAGGAGGCAACGAATTGGACTGAAACACTTTTGGAAAAGGCTCCTTTAGGGAGTCAGCAATCACGCAGGCCATAACGCGAGTGAACGCTGAGCAATCCTCGAAACGAGTAATGCGAGAGCCGACCCAGATGACCGATGGGGAAGGCCGCCGCTGGTCGAGTCATGAGTGACAAGTGTCGACCAGTCTCGCCGGGGTAGTGGCGATGGCATGTGTGAAAGAGGAATCAACAAGCAACACGGGAAGCCTCGGCGGTGAGGGCGCGTGACCCTCAACGAGTACTCGGTGACGAGCAGACTCGGCCGTGCGAGGTGACGGAGAGGCCCGTAGTAGTGAAGACGCCGGGTAACGCCGGTCGAGCGAAGGGGCCTTAGTTCAAGGTCAACGTACGAAGTGGTACGAGAGCTGTGAGATTGGCGATGAGCCTATTAACTCTACCAAAGGTTCAGAAGCTGCAGGATACGTTGCACGCAAAAGCGAAGGGATCGCCTGAATTTCGCTTCTATGCGTTGTACGACAAGTTATACCGAGCCGACGTACTATGGTTGCCTACCACCGCTGCCGAAGTAACGGCGGCGCGGCGGGTATCGATGGCCAGAGGTTCGCGAAAATCGAGGAGTACGGTGCGAAGAAGTGGTTGGATGAACTGGCGGAAGAGCTCAGGACGAATACGTATCGCCCCAGTCCGGTGCGGCGAGTCTACATTCCCAAACCGGATGGCAAGCAGAGACCGTTGGGCATCACGACGATTAAAGACCGCGTGGTGCAAATGGCAGCTGTGTTACTCTTGGAGCCAATCTTCGAGACCGACCTTCAGCCAGAGCAACACGCATACCGGCCTGGGCGTAGTGCACTGGACGCGGTTCGCCAAGTCCATTCATTACTCAATACTGGTCATACGGAGACAATTGACGCAGACTTGTCTGGTTACTTCGATACGATCCCACATCCGGAGCTTCTCAAATCGGTATCACGTCGCGTTAGCGATCGGCACATGTTGTCGCTGATCAAAATGTGGCTGGAATCACCGGTTGAAGAAGTCGACGACCGTGGGCGTCGCCATCGCACGACCCGGAACAAGGACGAGCATCGAGGTTGCCCGCAAGGGACCCCGAGGCCAATCGAGAAAAAAATAGATTCAAGTCATCTTCCGAGAACTTCTGTCCCTTTGCGCTGCAGAGCCAAATTTACTTCTGTTGTCGCGCCTGGCGTGAGATCAATCGAGCTACCACGCATATAGGGATTACCGCTTGCTTTATCGGCAGGCATATCGAAATCTTGGTGACTAATACGGATACCAACCTGTTTCTTCGCGGGAACGTTTTGAATGGTTGCCATGCCATCTTTGTCCGTTGTAGCTTGAAATGGAAGTTTC
>JANPLJ010000806.1:0-4394 GCA_031426475.1 Pirellulaceae bacterium
TACGCCTGGGCCATGGCCGTGACCGCGCAGCCTGATCGGGCCACGGCTACGATCCAACGGTTCGCATTACTTTTCTGAGCGCCATTTTGGCTACCGTCTCGTGGCAAGTATGCACGGCGGGTTCCGATCAGATGGCCGTGCAACGCTATTTAGCGACGCGCGACGTGAAGGCCGCGCGACGGATGTACTCGATCGCGCTGGTGACGAATCTTCTTGTTTGTTTGTGTCTCGCGGCCCTTGGATTGTCGTTGTACGCCTTCTTTAAGTTGCGACCTGAGATGTTGAACCTCACGCAAAGTATCGAGAATGATGCAGATCAATTCTTTCAGCAGTTCGTCGTTGTCGCCATGCCATCTGGGATTTGTGGCTTGGTGGTAGCCGGATTGATATCGGCAGCCATGGACAGTCTTTCGTCCGGAATCAATTCTGCAAGCTCGGTGGTGACGGTCGATTTTATCGAACGCTTTTATAAGCTTTCAGATACCAGGTCGTCGCGGACGGCTCGTTTGACATCGTGGGGATTAGGGCTTGCCGTGGTGGGACTCAGCACGCTCGTCGGTATGGTAAGCGGCAATCTCTTGGAGGTGACCTACAAAGTCGTTAACCTTTTGACAGCACCGTTGTTCGGACTCTTTTTCATGGCTTTGTTTGTACGCTGGGCGACTCCCTTCGGAACATGGATCGGAGTGATCGTTGGTATTGTAGTCGTTGTACTGATTAATTTCTGGAACGACCTGACCGGTTCGCCTGGGATTAGTTTTATATGGGGAATGCCGTTGGCGTTGCTTGCACAGATCATAGTGGGATGCCTTGCGAGTATGATTCCAATCGGCGACCGTCCACGACCGATGCTACCAACCACGGAAAGTTCGTAGAGGGCCGGGGCCGACTAGTGCTTTGTCAATTATGTAAACGTGGGTGCCCCTGTTAATCTAAGTGACAATGCACTAGCCTCTCAACATCTCACCTTTTACACTCACACCTTACCATGCGACCTTTGATTGATTCTCATCTCGATCTTGCTTGGAACGCGCTTTCCTTCAATCGCGACCTCCTTATGACGGTTGCGGAGATGCGAGCGTTCGAGCGTGGCATGACCGACGAGCCGGCTCGTGGAAGGAATACACTGACGTTTCCCGAGCTTCGACGCGCGAACATGCCGGTTTGTGTGGCTACATTGATGGCTAGGAGCGGGCCGGATCAACCGCGAGCGAGCGGTACGAAGCGAACGGACTTAGACTATACGAGCCAAGCGATCGCGCATGGACATGCTCGTGGTCAGATGGCCTATTATCGGCTGCTCGAAGAACAAGGGGTACTTCGATTCCTGACAACTCGTACCCACTTGGAGGATCATTGGAAAGCGTACGAACAGGCTCCCGATACAACTCCGCTTGGAATTATTCTAAGCATGGAAGGCGCGGATCCAATCGTTGCCCCTGAACAAGTCCAAGCGTGGTGGGATCTTGGGCTGCGGGCGGTTGGGCCTGTCCATTACGGCGTCGGTCGATATGCCTACGGGACTGCCACCGAAGGACCGCTGAGTCCAAGTGGAGTTGAGCTATTGAAAGAGTTCATGCGAGTCGGAATGATTCTGGATGTGACGCATCTCTGTGATCGATCGTTCTTTGACGCGATAGATGTCTACAATGGTCCGATTCTCGCGAGTCATCACAATTGTCGATCGCTCGTTCCTGGCGATCGACAATTGACCGACGAGCAATTGGAGATCTTAATCGATCGCGATGCCGTGATTGGAACTGCCTTTGATGCCTGGATGATGGTTCCAGGTTGGAAACGAGGAATCACGCAACCTTCGGTGGTGGGAATCGAAGCTGCGGCAGATCACATGGACCACATTTGTCAGCTTGCGGGAAACGCGAAGCATTGTGCTATAGGAACGGATCTGGACGGCGGATATGGAACGGAGCAAACGCCGCACGACCTCGATACGATCACCGATATCCACAAACTAGAGTCGATCCTGGAACGTCGGGGTTATTCGAGCGACGACATCGATGGGGTTTTTTATCGGAATTGGCTACGTTTTTTTGGCAATGCACTTCCTTAGTTCGACTGTCCCAAATCGACCCCTTCCGCCTCGTGCCGAAGGTGAGCAGGTACGGCAACCAGTGAAATTGGAGTGCGAGGTGCGAATCGAATCGACGGCGAACGAATCCTCCATTACCACCGAAAACTTTTTGATCAAGCATTTGATCGTTTCCCAATCAGCCTCTCCTTCCTCTCCTTCCGCCAAGGTAAAGAACCCATGATCACTGTCGATTTGCTAAACGAACTGCGCGAGTTCGATACACCATTGTTGGCTAATACGATCAACTTTATCGATCCGACACCATCGCATGAATTCTATCTCAGTGGCGAGATCCAATCGGTGACGCCTCCACTAGGACCGACGGTCGGCGTGGCATTTACCGCCGAGGTTGACAGCAGCACGCCCGGCGGCGCGGCTGAGACGGATCTCTTTTGGCAACAACTGGAAGCGATGGCTGCGAGTAAACTCCCAAGTATTTGGGTCGTCAAGGCGGTTGGTTCTCGCCCCGATCACGAGTGCATCATCGGAGATGGGATGGCAAAACTGCTCTATGCGGTGGGGTGCGTTGGTTTAGTCTCTGACGGTCGAGTACGCGACATTGCAGGGCTCATCACGACCCCATTCGCTGCCTATTGTCGAGGACGCATTGCTCATCATTGTGCCTTGCGAATTCGGGCAGTCGGAGGTCCAGTCGAAATAGGCGGCGTTACAATCAATCCCGGTGATGTAGTCCACGCAGGATCAGAAGGAGTGATCCGCATTCCGATGTCTTGCATCGATCAGTTACCGTCGACGGCGGTGAGAAATCGGGCGTTCGAACACGATGTACATCGCTATCTTCGTCGCACCGATGTTTCACCGATGGAAAAACGAGATCATGTTCAGAAGCTGATTGCCCAGTACAATTTTGCCGATTGCGTAAGCAAATAGTAGCCGCCCCCATGGTATTACTGGGACCAATACTGCGACCAACCGCAGGCAGTTGTGGTTTGTCGCAAATTCCTATCGTAGCGACTTGATTTCTAATTATGTCAGTATAGAATTAAGTCGAAAGCAGCTCATCTACCTGCCCCGGTTGAGCTGCACGCACCTCACACGTCTCTGCCCCGGCGTGTGAGGTTTTTTTATCGAGTTTCCGGTTGTAGGGGTTTCCCTCGCAATCGCCACTCTCTCACCATTTTAAGGCTCTTTAAAGCTCGCGGGTTCATTTTCAGCGCTTACTGAGCGGGTTCGCTCTTGGCGCCTTCCTTGATTGCGAAGATCCTGTTTCGGTTTGCAATGTAGAGAGAGTCGTTGGCAACGATAGGCGTAGTGAATACCGACGAGCCCATATTCATCTCGCCGACGAGTTCATGATCTTTCGACAGATTGAAGATCGAGATATCGCCATCTTCGTCGCTTACGTAGACCAGTTCGCCGATGATCAATGCGGAGGCCCACGAGCCTGCCAACATATCATAGGTCCAATGCGCCTTTCCGGTTTTCACGTCTAAACAGTGTACAACACCGGCAAAGTCGGCAATGATCAACAGCCCATTCTTGATCGCGCACGTTCCACATGTTCGGTGCATCGATTGCTCGAAAACCTTTGGATCGTTACCGACATAGTGCCAGACGGCGGCAGAATTCGGATTGTCGCGTTCGAAGTCACCTTCTTCGGCAACCAACGCTTGAATTCGTTTGTGTTCAATCGGTTTCTCAGGGGCCTTGCTGTTGTAGACCAACGTCGGG
Organism: Pirellulaceae bacterium; assembly: GCA_031426475.1. GTDB lineage: Bacteria > Planctomycetota > Planctomycetia > Pirellulales > Pirellulaceae > JAIYDQ01. The sequence continues at coordinate 3,785 of JANPLJ010000806.1, forward strand.
CTGACATCACCGTGTTTGGTTGGGTCGATGCACCAAAGATGGCCATTCCCTTCACCGTGTTCCGGGTCTTCGCCGACTGCGATGTAGACGAGTCCGTCGTAAACAACAGGCGTTGCAATCAAGTGATTCCGGGTTGCTCGATTTAATGCGTACTTTGAATCCTTAGGATTGCAATCGAACTTCCAAAGCATCTTGGACTTGCCGTTCTCGCCGGCCGGATCGAAGCTGTATAGCCATCCATCACCACCGCCGAAGAGCACCTGTGCTTGACCATCGAAGACACCGTAAGCGGGCGATGACCATTGGCCATGAAGAACGTTGCTTCCCGGTGTATTGTCGGTCCAAAGTACGGCGCCTGTATCGCGGTTCAGGCAGATAAAACTTGGTGCCTTTTCTTGCGGCAGCACCATATGGCCTTCGTCGACTCCGTTACTTGTATTCACAAAAAGCAAGTTTCCAAAGCTAGTTACGGAACAAGCGCACATATTGTGTTGAAATACCTTGAGGTCATTCATCATGTCCAATTTCCAGATAACGTCTGCCTCTTCTTCGTTTTCGAAGGCCTCCGACTTAAATGGTCCATCATTCTCCTTGTCGCGAAAACCTTCTG
>JANPLJ010000807.1:0-8505 GCA_031426475.1 Pirellulaceae bacterium
CTCACGGGGGTCTGAGCCAAAAAATGATGTGTTCTAGCTCACGAAGCTTGTTCACCCACGAATGAATTCGTGGGGGTCCTGCACTACTTTATGATAAGTCCGAGGATTTCTAGCCGTAGTTGTGTAGATACCAATGGGACAAGCCTACGGGATTCTGCGTACGCCCAGGCTCCGGCTCCCGTATCGATGTCGCTCGTGTGGGTGACAGGAAGACCGTAGTTGCAATCGGTTGCGCTATTCTAATGTCGCAACGACTACAACCCACCGAGCTGTTTAAAGAATTCGTCGAAATTTGCTAGCCGATCATTGGATCGCGGGTGCTCCAACCTTGTGGATATGCTTTCTGCCGATTCGGCAACAAGCAGTATATTAGGCGGTGAGACGAATTGGGGAAACGCGAGGTCAGAAACGACCTTCGATTCTTGAATCGGTTCGACAACTAATCGACTCAACGATTCTTCTTGTTTGTTCTTTGCTTGAGAAAGACCCAGCACGGGCGCAAGCGTTGCATCGCTCGCTGAATACAATGAGCTTTCCATTGAGAAGCTCGCTGCAACTGTAAAGTACTGCAGAATGGCGGCGAGCTGATTCTGTCGAACAATCGAGGTGTCTGTTGCATTGACGCGACCATCCTTGTTGAGGTCATAGATACTGGTCACACCGACGGAGTTCGTGGCTGTCGATTGATTCTGTCGAACCAGGGAAGTATCTGTTGCATTCGTTCGAACGACGGTCGGAGTACCAACGTTGCCCGTGTATAAATCGCCTATTGCGTTTCCAAAATAGAAAACGTCATTACCGGGTAAGTCCGTATTGGCGTTGGCCAGCACCGTCACGCGAAGCCATGTATTGCGTATGGCGTTGTCGGGAAAATCGATTTTGATGCGAGCTGAGCCAGCGACGCCCACGCCTGGCATCACCGTAATGGTCGGTGCTATACTTGCGGCCAAAAAACCAGATGCATCGATCCCATTCCAGACCGCAAACTGGAAATCGGAGGCGGTTGCGTTAATCAATCCATTGACGTCGACGATCAATCCGTTCAAGCCCTTGACGTAGTTCGTATAGCTCGACGTATTCATCGCTTGACCAGGACGCACCGCAATCTTCGTGCTATCGATTGCATTGGTTGGATTTCCAGAGCCGTCTCCAAAAACGGTGCTCGCCGATCGATTGTAAAACACTTGGCGATTTACGACACTTGCATTACCGGTAACCGCAACGTTGGTAAACGTTCCGGTATTCATCACCGTCGTTGAATTGGCCGTCGCAGCCAATCCGACAAACACCTGCGAAGGCATAGCAAGTGTCTTCGTACCAAGTTGCGTCCAAGTGACTCCGTCGACCGATGTGAATCCAGTAAAGAGATTTCCAACCCGAGTCAGTCGGACCCAGTACGGGGCGACCTGCGCCACGGTACCATTGCCGGCGGTCGCCCCACCAACAGTACTTCGCGACTGCATAATAATGCCCGTGGTGGGACGCATTACGATCATGACATGCTTGGCGTTGGGTGCCAGCGACTCGCGAAACATGACGCCAAGCTTCGCTCCAGCCGCCGTATCTTGAATCGTAGCCACTCTCGCTGTAATCGAACCATCGCCTTGCAGCGACTGCGACGTGAACCTAAACGCATCGATAGCGTTGTCGATTTCAGCGCCGCTGCTGACGACTTTGAATGTTCCGCTCGAGAAACTTGTCGCCCCCGAACCATCGACATCGCCTATGTCAGTCGCTGTCCATGGCGAAGGAAGCGGGGTCGTCGGAGGTGTTGCCGTGAAAATAACGTTGCTATCCGAAATACTCTCCGTCAAAGAGTTCGTGCCAACGACGCGATAGTAATAGTCATTAACCGCCGTCACGGTTGTATCGGTATACGTCGTTACATCGGCCCCAACGGTCGCCAATGTCGTGAACGTTGTTCCATCTGTTGAACGTTCCAGTCGATAGTTCGTTTCGCCCGCAATGTTCGTCCATCTAAAGGTGATTGACGTGCTGAGAACGTTGGTAAAGGCGACGCCGCCGACTTTGGCTAGACGCGTACTGCCATCGACTTCCAGGCTTTCGCCGTCACCGAGCGAACTTGTCGGGGTCACTCGATAGGTAAGCTGAGTATTGGTCGTCAGACCGGTATGTGTGTAGCTTGGGACGTTCGTTCCGACCGTTCCTAGCGTGGTGAAATTCACTCCGTCAGCGGAGCTCTCAATGCGATAACCGCTTTCTCCGTGCGTGTCGCGCCAGTTGAGGACCGTCGTCGTTGTATTCAACGACGTCACCTTGAAATTGGTTACAGCATTCGGGCGATTGAGTAAGTTCTTAACCGCCGTCGGTGTCGAAACCCCTGAAGCATCGACTGCTCGGACTCGGTAATAATATCGCAAAGAACCGAAAAGATTCGGGTCCTCATAGGTTGTCGCATTCGCAGCCGTCGTCGTGACAGTCGCGAAGTTGACACCATCCGATGAACGCTCGATGCGATAGCCGGTTTCGCCAGTTCCATCGGTCCAGGAAACCGTGATATCCGAGCCCGTACTTCTCGCGAGGGCAAAACCGCTTGGGGCTGGCAAACTATTCACGCTCGGAGCGGGCGTGCCCAGATTTCCTGTCAGCGACAGGTTACTGAACCTCGCAACATTGCGTTTTGTGGTGTCACCGGAACTCGACACCAATCCGACCAGCAATCGACTGTTCATGGCAACAGTCGTAGTGCCTTTTACTGTCCAGGTAATCCCGTCGTCCGAAACCGCCCCAGTGAAGACGTTTCCAACGCGAGTTAGCTTCAACCATTTCGCTGTAAAAGCCTGAGTGGTTGCTCCCTGAGTGACGGTTGCTCCGTCGGCCGTCTCGCGAGATCTTAATTGTTGACCGTTTGCCCAGGTTTGGAGCAAGGCAACATGTTGTGAGCCAGTCGCGGTCGCTTCACGAATTTCGATGCCTGCCTTGGCCCCATTCCCCGTATTCGTCATCGACGAAACTCGAGCAATGATCTCGCCGTCTCCTGTCAACGTTTGCATTGCAAACTGCATCTGATCCGTCGTGCCACCGATGTCGGCACCGGATCCAGTCACGGTATAGCTACTGTTGGTTGGGTTGAACTCGGTGTTACCTCCCAGTCCTACACTGCCGATGTCGCGAGATGTCCAATTCGTTGGCAACGACCGAAGCGTCAAATTATAGGTGCCGACATCACCATAATTTCGGTGGCCGGAAACCAACACATAAAAGGTCCCGACCGGTAGGACGAGCGAAATACTCTGATCGTTCGAGGTATTGCTATCCTTGGAGGCAACTAAGACACCTAGCGCATCGTAGATTTCTAGCTTGAGGTCAACTCCCGAAGGATCGTCCGCCAGAGCCGCGATGTCGACTTCACCTCCCAACGACGAAAACGAAAAAGCGTCCACATCGGTATGTCGTTCGATAATACATGATTTGAATTGGTTACCGCCAGTTACATCGAGAGCTGTCGCTAACGCAATCGTGTTCCCGAAGTCATCCGCTCGGTAGCCGTCACCGCCCGTAGCTTGATAAGGTTTTATCTCATTTGCGATGACACTCATGTCATTTTGCAGACTGCTGGCCGAGCCCGCGTGACCGATAAACCATTTGTGGATCGACTGAGCATAATCGACCCCCATAATCGGACCATGAAACGAATCGTAACCGGACGAGTATTCACTGGTGAGATTGCCCAGCAAATCATAGTCCTTTTGATGCGACAGACCGAAATTATGACCGAGCTCATGAGCTAGACCAGAGACGCGCGTTCGTACATTGCTCGATTGATTGAACGACTGTGGCCTCGTATTCGGAAAAACTCCGACATAACTATAGCCACCGCTGATGTTGTTCCCCGAAGCCAGCCACGCTTTCGGTTTCGATGTGGCGACGGTCGTCACATTCGTATCGAACACCGCGAAGTAGGTCGAGATCTGTCGCCAAGCCTCGGCGATGTTGTTTTGCTCCGTCGTATTAAAAGTTGTTGCGTCACCATCTTCGTCATACGCATCCGTGGTCGTCGCATTATCGCCATCAAAGTCGAGAAAGATTGCAGTCGGGGCGCTCGGCAAGCTATTCAGAATCGGCATACCATTGGCGAGCGTCGTAAAGGCTGCTGCCGCCTGACTGAAAACGCCAAAGCTGGCCGGAGCCGCAGCGGCGATGGATTTTTGCACCGGTCCGACAAGCACTTGTAAGCTGTTTTCGACCGATGCATTGTTGGAGTCCGCTTGATCGTTCGATGCATGACCAAGATTGCCGAACGCATGTTCGATCGACGACAAGTCGGTACACATCAACGAACGGGATTCGAGAAGTTCGAATCGAAGTGAACGCCGCAGGATGTTCTTGCGTGAAACGCTCAGGCGAGAACAAGGTTCTCGTCGTTGCCCTACGAAGTCAGTCGCATTCAAAATAGTCCACCTCTCGACAAGATCGATTCGCTTCAACGGAAACCTACGGAGGCTTCACGCCCATTAACGGCGCGTAGTGGACGATCATAGTCCGTCTCGTCGTTGGCAACAATCGCTACCATCGACTAATTCTTATCCCTTGGAGGGGGTGATTTTTGTGGGGGAGTCGCTCTGCGACTCGTCAAAACTCGCGAAAATGGATGTAATTCATCAAACGATGATGCCGAGTCGCAGAGCGACTCGGCCACGTGCAAGGCCTAAGAAGACCCCGACGGCCCGTGCTAAGAGATTTCCGATCGCATTGCAGAAGGTGCCATCACTCGCTGCGGAATATCCGATTTTTCCCACGGGTTTCCGTAGCGATAAAATTCGATAAACATCAAAATGCACGCCAACAGCATGAGGATGGCGGAAGCCACGAGCATGACAAAATAGACGGTCAGAGGTTGCTTAGGAGGATTCATAATACCGGGACGCTTAACGAATCTTCGCAGCGACCTTGTCTCCTTGCTGAATCGGACCTTTGCGGAATTCTGGAATGATGACGCCGATCGATTTGTCGTCTTGAGTCCTTAGGATTCTCGTTTTCCCGAGATACTGTGCGCCGCGGAAAATCTCAAATTCGTGGTCGACTTTCACTCCATCGTCGCGTCCTAACGAAACTTCGATCATGTTCTCGCGTCCTACGGCGAGGACTTGGCCTTTCAAGCCTTCTGGCGGCGCGTCATCCGGATCTTCCTTGATACCAGCCTTCACCAGCGTTGTTCGCATGATCGAGATACGAGCTTCGAGGGTCGTGTTTTCGTCTCGAAGTTGCTCTTCCTGGGCTTTGGCATCCGCAAGAATGGATTGGAGGCTATTGAAATCGTCGGTTAACGAGATCACTTTGCCGCGCTGTGTATTTCGATCTTGGATCGTGACATCAATCAATTTTTTGATTTCGTCGTTCTCGGTGGTCAGCCGGCTAAGGTCAAGCGTTGAAGCTTTGAGGGTATCGGTAAGCGTCGAAAGCGAACTTCCTAACTTCAGAAGCTCGCCTTCTTTATCCGCCAGTTTTCCCTGGGCTTCCGATAGCTGAGTCTGCAGCGATGCCAGGGCACCACGGCGAGCGGCCTGTTCGCTAGCCAACATATTCTGCCCTCTTTCGATTTCCGCCTTCAGCTCGGTAATCGTCACTCCAAGCTTTTTGATCTGGGCTTGATAGCCGTTCGGACCTGTCGCCGCGTCACGCCAATTGGTGTGACTGGCGTTGATGGCAAGTGCCAACGAAAAGAAAATCCCGCTTAAAAGCAGGATAATAAACATAAAAACCTTGCCGAGCAGGGTCATTCAAGCAGCTCCTAGTACCGTAAGCGGAACGCGAAACAAGGTCGATTCCGTTGACTTCGACCGTTTTTCTGCACCCTGATCAAGTATAGTTACCCAAAAAAGCGAGTGTCAACGAATCTTGCGAGAATCCGAGGTTTTTGAGTGGCATTGGTAATCAACAATGACTCGGATATCCTGGAGAAGCTGTTCGTTACTGCCCCAAGATTTGTGAAATTGCCGGGGCTTTTGCGGTTTCCTCTCTGCCGTTCCTTTGCCGCTTCCTTTTTCAGGACCACTATGAGCGTCCCAATGCCGTCCCCTGTTACCAGTTCTTTCCTAGCCCGCAACGAATTTCTGATTCGACGCCTGCACTCGCTGAGCGGACTCGTGCCGGTCGGGGCGTATATGTGCGTACATCTGCTAACGAATGCTAGCCTTCTGGGGGGGGCTAGCCGGTTTCAAGCGAACGTCAACATGATCCATAATCTCGGCCCCATCCTGCCGGTGATTGAATGGGTGTTCATATTTTCCCCAATCATTTTCCACGCGGTGGTGGGAGTATGGATCGCAGCGTCTGGGCATTCCAACACGCATCAATACCCGTTTATCGCCAATCGTCGTTATTCGTGGCAGCGGATCACTGGATACATCGCTTTTGTCTTCATCTTCGTCCACGTCTTTCACTTACATGGCTGGTTCCATGCGGATTGGTGGCTGGCAAACGTGGCGGAGCCACTTGGCATGGCCCAGTTCCGTCCCTATAACGCTGCCAGTACGCTGGCTGCCGCAATGACTGGAATCGTATGGCCGATTTTCTACGCCGTGGGCGTATTAGCATGTTGCTTCCACCTCGCGAACGGGATTTGGACGGCGGGAATTACATGGGGGGTTTGGCTTACGCCAGCCGCGCAACGACGTGCCACGGTCGCCTGTACTTTCTTTGGTTGCTTCCTCTCGATCGTTGGGTTGAGCTCTCTTTGGGCCGTTAAAACAACGAAAATTGACGAAGCGATCAAGATTGAAGATGCAATGTACGAAGCACGTGTCGAGTCGAAAGAAATTTTGGACGAACCGCACAAAAGATCAGGATCTCATCCGTCTCCTCGCTTTGAACCCGAGGTTGGCAAGGTCATTGCCCCTCGCAACAATTCGGCTGTCCTGGAATAGCCTTAGCACCAAGGAATAATCGTAAAAATGGCTGGTAATCGTGTAGTAGTTGTCGGCGGTGGCCTGGCTGGTCTTGCGGCTTCGATGAAGTTAGCAGAACTAGGCGTAGCGGTTGACTTGATCAGTCTGACGCCCGTTAAACGCTCGCACAGCGTCTGCGCCCAAGGCGGCATCAACAGCGTCAGCGATTTAACGCGTCAGGATGGCGACAACGAGTGGAAGCACTTTGACGATACCGTCTATGGAGGCGACTTCCTTCAACACCAACCACCGGTCAAGGAAATGTCGTATTGGGCTCCTAAAGTGATCGATCTGATGGATCGCTTAGGAGTTACCTTTAATCGAACTCCAGAAGGCTTTTTGGACCGTCGTCGATTCGGCGGGACGCTTTACCGTCGAACGGCATTTGCAGGCGCAACTACTGGCCAGCAATTGCTCTATGCACTGGATGAACAGGTCCGCCGTCGCGAATCGGAAGGCCTTATCAAGAAATACGAGTTCTGGGATTTTCTCGGACCGGTGCTCGATGATAACGGAAAATGTGTCGGAGCGATCGCGCAAGACATGGTCTCGATGGAGATCCGCGCGTTTCCGGCCGAGGCGGTGATCGTTGCGACAGGCGGCAACGGCTTGATTTACGGTCGATCAACGATGTCGGTATTTTGCACCGGCAGCGCCGCCAGCCGCTGCTTCCAAGTAGGTGCCAAATTTGGAAACGCTGAATTCATTCAAGTCCATCCGACTGCGATTCCGGGTGCCGACAAACTGCGGTTAATGAGCGAATCGGCTCGTGGCGAGGGCGGACGCGTGTGGGTTCCAAGGCGTGCAAACGACTCTCGCTATCCCAAAGAGATCCCTGAATCGGAACGTTACTATTTCCTAGAGGAGCGATTTCCGAAGTATGGTAACTTGGTTCCTCGCGATATCGCGACCCGAGAGATTTTTAATATCTGTGTCAACGAAGGCCTGTCCGTTGATCCGACGCGAATGTGCGTTTATCTCGACCTAACGCATATCCCACGAGCCGAGCTCGATCGCAAGCTAAGCGGTATTCTCGAAATATACGAGAAGTTTCAGGGGGTCGATCCTCGCGACGAACCGATGAAGATTTTCCCTGCCGTACATTACAGCATGGGAGGACTTTGGGTTGATTACGAAAAATCGTCCGAAGGTGGTTTGCAGCTAGGTTCGCCGAAAAATCAGACCACCAGCATACCCGGCTTGTATGCGATTGGCGAATGCGACTATCAGTATCACGGCGCGAACCGATTGGGCGCGAATTCATTGTTAAGTTGTATTTTTAGCGGGTTGATCACAGCCCCTGGAATCGTCAGCTGGATGCAATCGAAGAAATCGGTTGAAGGCGTGTCGTCAACGATTTTCGAGAGAGCCATTGCAAAACATCAAACCCGACACAAAGCCTTGCTCTCAAACACGTCCGGTAAAGAAAACCCGTATCTGCTGCATCAATAGCTCGGCGATATCATGACTCGTACCGCAACGGTTGTCCGCGAAAACCGTCAACTTCAGGAAGCCTACGACCGAGTCTTATCGATTCAAGAAAGATCGAAGCAATGCACGTTGACGGATACCGGCAACTGGTCCAACCAGAATGTTA
>JANPLJ010000808.1:0-1551 GCA_031426475.1 Pirellulaceae bacterium
GTCCAGGCGTCTTCCAACAACTGGTCGAATCATTGGGTGTGACGTAAGGCTCGGAAATTTTCTGCTTGGGGCGGTTGAATTCCAACTTGGCCAAACCTGTTTCCGCAGGAACATCGCTGGCTTGAACTGTTATCCACTCGGACTTGTCGTTCTTGCCCTCCACCAAGCGATAGTACTCCGGAAGGGTTACCAATGGACCGTCCTTGGAATCAGTCTTCGATACGATCTTGTCGTTCCAACGATATCCATAAGTGACCAAGTCTAAAGCGACCGGATTGGCAAAAGAACTCCATGCCATCGGTATCTTTTTCTCTTTCGGGGTATTGGGTGGATAGATTCTCCATGTCGAGCCACCTTTATCCTGAAACGTATGCACTGCCGCATGATTGGCATCGATGGAACCGCTTGCCGGCGCACCTCCATCCAGCCAAACCTTAACGGAATCCCATAGAGCACTTTTGTTGTAGGCTGACATTCGATGGACAACCATCGAATCTCCGTTCGCGTCGCGTGGGAACGACGTTGGCGCGACTCGAGCATAGATCTCGCCTTTCGCATCCGCTGCCTGGAAACTTGGAATATATTGAGTTTCCATTTGGAGCGCTTTATTTGGCTTGGACGGTCGGCTATCCAGGAACATACCGCTCAACGCAGTATTCTCGGCCGTAGCTCGCGACCAAAAATAGGGAGTGAAGAAAGCCACAGGCCCTTTGAAGTTTCCGGTGTTGAGAAACAGCGTCCAGCAGTTGTCGCCGGTGGGGACATCTTTTCCCGCCGTGGTCGATTTGAGCGTGGTGAGCGGCAGCGGGAGATAACCGTATCCAACAAGCTCGTTGCACGTCCCTTGTTCTAGATTCAAACCATCGGGAGGCCAAAGGATCCAGGGACTCAATTGCGCCACACCGTACTTCCCGTTCGGCTTGTTCCAGTCCCGGCCTTTCCCGGCACCGGGGCCATTCGCCCACTCGTTAAAATTGAGGGCGACTCCTCCCATAATGAACTTGGGGGTTTCGGTAGCAAACCTTGTATCTCGCCACCATCCCAAGCCGCCTTCGATGTCGGAATACAATTTTTCCGGATCGGGACCATCGTACTGGGCGTGCATCCAAGTACCGAACAAACCTGTTTGAAAACGGTTTCCTGGATAATTCTTTAACAATGGCCAAGCGTTGACGTATAGCGAAAAGCCAGCGTTGTATGTATCTGGAACTTTATCGTGCGGGACCAAAAGGTAACCCGCCATTTCCGCTTCTTGGATCGGTTCATCCGATCGCAATTCCCGAAACTCGATACCCAAGACCATCAAACAAACACTGAATGCGAAGTATCGGAATCGCTGCTTATCAACCAATGGCATCATGGATCTAAATCACTTTCTTGGATGGAGCTAAACGGACATCGTTCTTGGAGCACGACACTCCGTTTACAAAACTAAATAGCGTTATTCAGGTATTCTAATGGTTTCATTCTGAGTAGTGCTTTGGATTGATAGAAAGTTGTTTCTTGATTGCGCAACCCTGGGCGGTGGTATCACAGCGAGTCTGTTGCGCT
>JANPLJ010000809.1:0-5080 GCA_031426475.1 Pirellulaceae bacterium
ACATCGGCTACGAATTGAAACCCAAAATCTAAATTTGGAAGAAGGACTAGTCTATCAGTCTCACAGCAGTTTCTCCAGTCGGTCGAGAGCCTTGACGAGGCAATGCCATTCATGGAATGCGTCGAACGTCTCAATCTTGAATGCGTCGTCACGGTCAAAGCCGACTTCGCTGATTTCGATGGTATCTCCGAGAACAATCAAGCCCGTTCGGGTAAGCTGCTGCGATTTTTCGTCGGGCGCAAGTTCGGTTTCGCTGTCGACTGGGGCGATTTGTTGCATCGCTTGATGGACTGCCCACAAAGCGGCGCGATCGACGTCCTGGCTGTCGATAATCGTTCGTAGGGTTCCACTTTGGACATAAAACTTGGCCATGATCTTTTCCTTTGATACCGTATTCGCTTTGAAGCCTTGAATCGTCAGTCAACTCGCAAGTGGCGTCTGACTAAGATTCATATCGCACCACCCTTGGACACGTGTGGTCCGAGCGGACCGATTTTTTTATCGGGGCCCAATTTCGTGAGTCGAGAATTGTCCTCGATATCCAGGAACAATTTATTTAGGGAAGGAATCAATATCTATTCTCAAGTGGGGCTCATTACGTTGGTGGGCTTGGTCGATTCGCCCGATGCCTGGTGATTGAGGCGAGTTCTATCCAGGGGAAATATCGCTCTTTGCTCTCATGAACGATTTTGCTATGGATTGTCCGCTCTGCCCCATTTTCAGGTTGGTTTTTGACATTAACCAAAGTTTTCGACGGATCGAATATGGATACGCTTATTGCCATTCTGCGGGCTGCGCATTGCAAGAGCACCCATCATTATTTTGCGATCGATTCGCTTTCGCAAGTCTCAACCTCACGAGGGCATGAACTTGCAGATCTGCTTCTGGCTCACTATGGCGACTATCTCAAGGGAGCTAAAGATCCAGACAACGTGTTCAAGGATTTTGAGAACCATGTGATCCACGTTGCCGACGGGTACTGGGGAGGAGCAGCCAAGGCCGGCAAAAAATGGCTCGATGCATCAAACCGGTTGCTCAGCACACAACGATGGAGCGAAGCCGCCTACTCGATTGGCGTTCTCAGCCACTATTTTACCGATCCATTCATGCCGCTGCACACCGCTCAGTCGCCGCGTGAGACCGCGATTCATCGACCACTCGAATGGAGCGTCTGCTGCTCGTACCAAGAAATATACGAGTCCGCTCTTTCTGATTCATCGCTCGATTCGTTCGAGATTCCAGCCGGTGCGGAATGGATCACCGATGCGATTCATCGCGGAGCGAAGCTCGCTCATCAATATTATGAATTATTGCTCGACGACTACGATATGAACGAAGCGAGCCGCTTTCCGAAACTTGCATTAGGTACCAATTCGAAGCGCGCGCTAGCTCAGCTGTTCGTCTCGGTTCAAACGGCTTGGGGGGGCGTTCTCGATCGAATCGCGTATGAGGCGACCAATCCGATTCCGAAGTTTTCGCTCACCTTGCCAACGCTTCTTGCCGGCATTCAGATACCAACCAAAAAAATCGTGCAAGCGATTGAATCGGCCGAACGTCGAAAAGAAGTCCAAAGTATCATCGATGAATATCAGTCGACCGGCAAAGTCGTTCGTAATTTACCTATCGAGCAACGTACCGTGCAAACGGTCCGTAGAGAGAAGCCAGATCTTCGGCCGGCTCCGATGGAGATCGAACGAATGGACATTCATCGTATCGAGATCAAGAAACCGACTGATCGTGCGGAAAGCCATGTGTCAATTCGTCCGAGGGCAATCACTCCACCACCAGAAATCGAGGCTGCTCCCACACCGCTTGTTCGGACAGAACCGGTTGCTAGAGGGCGACAAGATCGTGAACAAACTTTAACGTCATCTGCGTCGCCCGTTTCGGCGGACTTAACCGAAACCGAACCAGACTCACGACAGGGCCGCAAACGCCTAAGAATTGACAGTCCGATCGTTGACGCGCCGGCGATTGGTCCCAAAACAGCCGCAAGATTCAACGCAATCGGATGCAATACGATAGAAGATTTTCTTCGGCGAGATGCCGATCAGATTGCGAACGAACTGAACACCCAATGGATTGACAGCCGGCTAGTATCGCAGTGGCAAGACCAATCGCGGCTAGCTTGCCAGATCGATCGTTTGACGGCAGCGGGCGCTGGACTGTTGGTAATCGCGGGGATCCATTCGGCAGAAAAGCTAGCCGAACAAGATCCAGTGCAACTGCATGCTCTTCTTGAAACCGCGTCCCAAACCAACGAAGGCAAGAGATTGATACGCGATCAAGGACCACCGGCGATGGAAGCGGTCGAACGGTGGATCACATCCGCGAGGAAGTCCACCTCGGCCATCGCTCCTGTAAACTAGATCGGCTTACGCATCAACGCGTTGATGCCGTTATACCCAAGCTTAATATCAACCATTTCGAGTCCCGCCTCCCGGGCCCATTGCTTAATGGTGTCCATCGATTGCGGCTTATCAAAACGGGCGCCAAGAATGTCCATCGCGCTCAGGGTCTTGATTTCCTTGACCTGTGCAACCGTTAATGTTCCGTCCCGGTGGCGAATGATGCCGATCGGCAGGAGTTTGCCCAGCAACTCGCCAATCAACGGTATCTTGGTGAGCACGCGCTTCACGTCATAAAACAGTCCCATCCAGAACTTCAAAAAAGCGTGCAGGATTGTCGGCCGCCACCAGCAGAAGAATGGTCTAAGCCAATACTTCAATGCAAACGGATTGAATGGATTCCAGATCGGTTCCTTGTGATAACAATCGATCGCAAATTCGCCACCTGGCTTGACGAAGGGGACCAGGCACATAAAAGACTTTTTAACGTCGGGCGTGTGCTGTAGAACTCCCATACAGTAAACCTTGTCAAACATTCCCGCCGGGAGTGGAATGTCGTAGATACTCGCCTGGCATAGATGATGTCTGGGCCGATATCCTGTTGGAATATTTCCCTGCGCTGCGTCCACCGCACGGCTTAGGTCAAACGAATACAATTCCACTCCCAAGTCCAACGCGATTTCAGAAAACCGTCCCGCCCCACAGCCCGCTTCCAGCATCTTTTGGCCGGCGCAATTTCCCGTCCAGTTCGTCAATATATCCCAACGCTCTTTGCTAACGGTTTTTTGGCTCCCCCCGATCTGAGTTGTGGCATATTGGTTCCACTGGAACCCAAATGAATCCGCATAGCTGTTGATCGGAACAAACCGAGGAATGAAGTTGACGATTGGAAAGGTTGAAGAGCAGCCGGTACATTTCAACGTGCCTTCTTCAACTCGCCCGTCCGATTCCTTTACACTTGAATCGAGCAACTCCAAACTCCCACGGCATTTCGTACATTGGTAAGTTTTCGCGTCAGATCGGTTCATGCAATCTCCAAAAATTCAGTTCGGATAGCCGTGCCATGCCGTTCCGTGAATTAAAGTCGTATAATCTCTCAAAGAATATGGAGTATCCATATCACCTAAACACTGCGTTTTCATCTCAAAAACACAAATTTGACCATGACAAAGCTTTTCTATCTCTCACCTTTTCCATCTTTGATACTTATTCCAACGTTGATGCTTATTCCAGCTTGGCGGTTCGTCCGAAAAACATTGGCGCAAAAGCATTGGTTCGCGGCCTAGAAGCGACTCTCGTAGCGGAACTCGCTAGATTTCCCACTTGGGTCGCCCCGCAAGGAAATTCTGGCGAGTCTGGAATAGCCGTCCATTTCCTCCCCGTATCGTGTCGCCGACTTATCTGTGCTCCGGACTTATCTGTGCTCCGGCTTTGCTATCTGTGCTCCGGCTTTGCTATCTGTGCTACTCTCCTCCAGAATTTGATCGCACAGATGGCAAGGCCGGAGCACAGATGGGGGATCGCCGTTCATTCATCCATCCAATGAAGACGCGACCTTGCCTCGAGCTTCACGCAATCCTCGGCTGAGGATGTCGCGAAGAAGCGGCGAGTAGTCTTCGCGAAGCACCAGTACTTCTTCAAGACTAAAACGTGGGGTTGGACGTAGTGGATTTTGCTAAAGATCCCAAATCCGCAGGATCTTTAGCAAGATCCACTACCCAAGAATTAAGCCTTGATAAAACACTAGATATACACTTGAGCGTGCGATCGCCTTCGCTTCGTAACACACCAACCGCCTAAGGTCAGGACGAGCAGAAACGCACTTGGTTCGGGAACGGCCGAGAACACTGCGGAAACGGAATTGCTTCCGTATATGACGGAAACGTTATAGCCTCCAAATCCGATGGCTTCGAAGCTTGAAAAGATACCCATGACGGAAGCTGCTTTTAGAAAAGTGATTTGGGCATTGTCATTCAAAACGAACCCATTTTGAGCGAACAGTCTCAAGCCACCGAGCAGACTCACTTCGCCTGCAACTTCAATGAAATCAAACTGAGGCGCAAGCAAATTGGAATTGTCTAATCCGCCAATCCCCATTTCAATGGTACTCGACGCGGTATGAAACAGATCGCCTTCGATCATGAGTCTGCCTGCAGGCGAAAGAGGTATTTCCATGACTGTCGAAAAACGCAGATCGAGGTCTGCGGCGTTTAAATGCGAGTGGCCATTGACGTTGCCTGCTCCCCACCCATAGAGGCGAGCTTCAAGTTGATCGGTTGTCGACAGCCCTGTTCCCGTTGCTTGGAATCGAGTTGTGTTGGCAGTACCTGTTGTCGTAACGGTTGTGGTCGCTAAAGCCGAGCTTGTGTTAAAGCCATTGAGATTTGTCAAAATCGCGTACTGCGAAGGTGAATTGACACCATTTCTCCAGAAATTGAACGCAACAGACCTTAGTTCCACCGCCAGACCTTCAACAGGATCGACCGTGAAACTTAAAAATGCACTGTCACTGATTGCATTCTGAAGAGTTCCTCCGACAGTCCAGTTCTGGAGATTGAATTCGTTCGCGAAGTCGTTAAAACCGCGATCGGTGAGACGGGAGCCAGTGGATGGACCATAATCCAAACTTACGGTAGCCTGACCAGTCGTTCGCGTAAGCGGCGTATAGACTTCATCCTTGACAGCCCGATTGTCTATCGAAGAAAAATCCATCGCAACATTGAAGTCGCCAG
>JANPLJ010000810.1:0-3078 GCA_031426475.1 Pirellulaceae bacterium
ATGATCCAGAGATCTTGAGATTGGTCTCCAAGAAGCTTCGGATTCTTGGTTATCAGGTAGTTTCCGTTCAAGATCCGACTCTCGCGATCGACAGTCTTAACCTCAATAGTTGCTCGGTTGTGCTGACAGACATCGATATGCCTCAGATGAGCGGCCTGGATTTACTTCGAAAGATTAAACAAATGGATGGAGGCGTCCAGGTCATTATGCTGACAGGCCTGGTATCGATGAGTACCCTCCTACAATCGATGCGTTGGGGGGCGGAAGCATGTGTTTTCAAGCCGATTGAGAACTTCGATGATCTTACTCAACATATCGACCAGGCATTCGGCAAAATCGATCACTGGTGGTCGGCGCTTCGAGACCTCAAGTCTCTGAAAGAGCATTCGGTAGCTCGCTAGCCTTTGTTTCTAAACAGGTAGCTACGCTCGCCAGAGCGTGGGGCTTTATGGGATTTCCACGTTCTGGCGAACGTAGCTACCGCAAATTCGATCTTTAGACACAAAGTCAAAATCGTACTCTATAAAGCGCAGGGCGACCGAAGCGGGAGCAAACGCAAGTGGCCTGGACTTAAGGCCACGCCATAGGAGCCGAGCCAAAGCTTGTGACTTCAGCGCGGGCTTCATCCGGTTGGCATCGGGTGGAACTTCTTTAAAAAAACGCGTTCAAGGTGCGGATACTGCTTTTACCCAAGAATTCTGCGGGGCATTGGCCATCAAGTCGTTTGATTTGCGGTCGACGGATGATTCCGCCCCCTAGAAGAAACCCGTCTGTTCGTGGTAACCTTCCTGATATTTTGCTCGTATTTAGGTTTGGTTTTCCTACGCAGGGAGAGGTTTTTTCGTGCCGCGTCGTACCGATATTCGTAAGGTTTTGCTGATTGGATCTGGCCCTATTGTTATCGGTCAAGCTTGCGAATTCGACTATTCGGGAACGCAAGCCTGTAAAGCGCTTCGCGAAGAGGGCTATGAAGTAGTGCTGGTCAATAGCAATCCAGCCACCATTATGACCGATCCGGCGACTGCTGAGCGAACGTACATCGAACCGCTCACCTGGGAATTTGTTGCCAAAGTTATCGAACGCGAGCGGCCGGACGTTCTTCTTCCGACGTTGGGGGGGCAAACGGCCCTGAACATCGCGATGGATCTTGATCGCCATGGAATTCTGGAAAAGTACCAATGCGAAATGATCGGTGCTCGGCCAGACGTCATTCAGAAAGCCGAAGGTCGTAAAGAGTTTAAAGCGGCGATGGAAAAAATCGGGCAAGAAGTCTGCCGCGGTGAAACAGTTCAGACGATTGAAGACGCTCGACGAGTCTTGGCGGACGTCGGATTGCCATGCGTCGTTCGACCAAGTTTCACGATGGGCGGCAGTGGCTCGGCAATCGCATACAACCGCGATGATTTCGACGCGCTGGTCGAAAACGGACTGACTCAATCGCCAGTGACGGAAGTCTTGATCGAGGAATCGATCATCGGTTGGAAAGAATACGAAATGGAGGTGATGCGAGATATGGACGACAATGTCGTCATCATCTGCTCCATTGAAAATTTTGACCCGATGGGAGTTCATACGGGGGACTCCATTACGGTCGCTCCCGCTCAAACGCTGACGGACAAAGAATATCAGAGAATGCGCGACGCGAGTCAGGCGATCATTCGCGAGATTGGTGTTGAGACCGGCGGTTCGAACATCCAGTTCGCAATACACCCTCAAACTGGTCGAATGATCGTTATCGAGATGAATCCCAGAGTGAGTCGTTCGAGCGCGTTGGCAAGCAAGGCGACCGGTTTTCCGATCGCGAAGATCGCTGCCAAACTTGCTATTGGCTATCGATTGTGGGAACTAAGGAACGATATCACCCAGAAAACGCAAGCTTGTTTCGAACCGACAATCGATTATGTCGTGACCAAAATACCGAGATTTGCCTTCGAGAAATTCGCCGAAGCCGACGCAACGTTGACGACGCAAATGAAAAGCGTCGGAGAAACAATGGCCATCGGTCGCACTTTCAAAGAATCGTTTCAAAAAGCGCTGCGTGGCTTGGAAGTCGGTGCGTTTGGCTTTGGCTCGGACAGCAAAGATGTTTGGGGGACCGATCGACAGCCCAATGACGAAGAGATTCGTAGCCTGTTGTCGCGTCCCAATGCTGAACGCGTTTGGCATATCCGATACGCAATCAAGTCCGGTATGAGCATTGAAGAGATTCACCTCCTCACTGCGATTGATCGATGGTTCCTGGATCAGCTTTTGGAACTCGTTGAAATGGAAAATCATTTGGCAAGTTTTCAAACTTTGTCCAATTTGGATGTTCCAACCATGCGCCAGGCCAAGCAGTTTGGCTTCTCGGACCGCCAAATTGCGAAACTGCTGTCGTCGCATGAAATGGAAGTCCGAACATGGCGAAAAGAACGCGGAGTCGTCGCGACCTTCAAGTCGGTCGATACCTGTGCTGCAGAATTCGAAGCCTACACCCCGTACTTTTATAGCTCTTATGAAAGCGAAGATGAAACGCCGGCCCCAGTCGAAGGCCAACGTCGAATTATGATTCTTGGCGGTGGCCCCAACCGAATTGGACAGGGAATAGAATTCGATTATTGCTGCTGCCACGCAAGTTATGCCCTTCGGGAGATGGGCATACAGTCGATTATGGTCAACAGCAATCCAGAAACGGTGAGCACCGACTACGACACCAGCGATTTGTTGTTCTTCGAGCCGCTGACCACGGAAGATGTTCTCAACATTTTCGATCGCGTTCAACCGCACGGTGTCATTGTGCAGTTCGGCGGCCAAACACCGTTGAATCTTGCCCGAGCCTTGGATACCGCTGGCGTGCCGATTATCGGAACCAGTGTGGTCACGATTGAAGCCGCAGAAGATCGCGAAAAATTTCAAAAATTGATTACTGAGCTCGGGTTGCGACAACCTCCCAACGGAATCGCTCGCAATATTCCGGAAGCTCGTGCTGCGGTTCAAAAGATCGGTTTTCCATCTTTGGTACGTCCGAGCTACGTACTGGGTGGCAGAGCCATGGAGATTTGTTACGACCTTCAACAATTCGATCGCTATGTCGCCGAA
>JANPLJ010000811.1:0-1731 GCA_031426475.1 Pirellulaceae bacterium
CGTGGACGGAAGCGTCAATTCTCCACATTCTGGCGAATGTAGATGCAAAAATTCTTCACGGCGTTAGGCTTGTCCACATCGATGGTGAAAACCAAAAAATGAGTTTCTAGGTAAGTGCAGACTCGCGAAACTCAATGACCGTCCTACCCGACTAAGCCAAGATATCTTTGGCGACTTCGCCGTAGACGTCGGTCAATCGGAAATCGCGCCCAGCATATCGATACGTGAGCTTGGTGTGGTCGAAACCCAGTAGGTGCAGCATGGTTGCATGGAGGTCATGCGTGCCGATTTTTCCGAGGACCGAAGTGCCTCCCATTTCATCAGTCGCACCATAGCGGATGCCGCCTTTCACTCCACCGCCAGCCATCCACATCGAATAACCTTGGTTGTTGTGACGGCGACCGTCACCGTTGTTCGCTTGATCCTGAGGGCTGCGACCAAATTCGCCGCCCCAGAGTACGAGTGTATCCTTGAGCATGTCTCGATCTTTGAGATCTTGCAGCAGGGCGGCGATCGGCTGATCGATACCTTCGCAGTTTTTCTTAAGAGAGGATTTGAGATCTCTGTGTTGATCCCAGCCTTGCTTGCTGACTTGAATAAATCGAACACCCGATTCGGCGAGTCGTCGTGCCATGAGACACTGAGTGCCGAACTCTCGCGTGGCACTGTCATTGATTCCATAGCCTTCGAGCGTACTCGCCTTCTCCGCATCCAGGTTGAGGACCGAGGGTACGGAGGTTTGCATCCGATAGGCTAGCTCAAACGATTGGATGACTCCATCTAGCTCGGCATGTCCCGGATGCTTCTCGAGAAGATCGCGATTCATATCCTGAATCAAATCGATCTGCGATCGTTGTCGCCCCTGTCCCATATGTTTATTTCGGATGTCCAAAATTCCGCCCGCTTCCAAGTCGACACGTGTTCCTTGATAAGATGCGGGAAGGAACGACGAGCCGTAGTTCTGGGCTCCACCCAGTCCGACAGGATTAATCGTCACGAAGCCAGGAAGATTTTCGCTTTCCGATCCCAAACCGTAGGTCACCCACGAGCCGATCGACGGACGGACGAAGTTTACACTGCCGGTATGCAGGGCGATGGTCGCCTGTGGATGAGCTGCGTTCGAGGTGTGCATGCCGTTCAGCAAACATAGATCATCGGCGTGACGACTGAGCTCAGGAAACAATTCGCTGATCATCAAACCGCTTTGCCCTTGCGGAGCAAACTTGAATTGAGGTGCGAGAAGCGTGCCGCCCTTTCCACCCTTGTCTTTGCCGTCGCCACTCGACGTCTTGCCGCCGTTCTTTTTGAGTTCGGGCTTCCAATCGAATGTGTCGAGGTGGCTTGGACCGCCTTGCATAAACAAGAAAATTACCCGCTTGGCCGTCCCTGGAAAATGAGGTGATTTTGGAGCCAGTGGCGACGTGAAATTGGTGGCCGCTTGTCCAAGCTGGGCATTCATCGCAGCAAAAGCCATCCAACCGAACCCGGCTGCTGTCTGTTGAAGCATTCCACGGCGAGTCATCGGAGTAAACGTGTTTTGGCAAGTGTTCATGGTCAAATCGATTTCACTTTCGGGAGTGGCGCAGCTCTCGCAGCGGAACGGCGCGAGCCGTCGGGTTCTTCAAGCGTTCGAAGAACCGGACGGCTTGTGCCGTTCCGCTACAAAATATCGCCTTGAAACTATGGAAGGTAACGGAACTCAGCTGTGGAATACAACGCTTGCGTTAACGC
>JANPLJ010000812.1:0-3205 GCA_031426475.1 Pirellulaceae bacterium
AATATCGACAATTGCATTCCCAAGTCCACAAACACTAAAATCTCGCATCACTTGACCTTCGTTTAGATTTTTTTAGTACGATACCCACTATCGGTTACATTATTACGCCGATTGTTAGTTTCTTATAGGTGGCTTTTCGCCGCCTGCGTCCGTTTGAGCGCTTTGTCCCAGGAAATTTCTGTATGCGTCCCCAGATAGTCATTATTGGTGGTGGTTTTGGAGGGTTAGCGTGCGCCCGAGGTTTGGCTCGTTCTGATGCCGATGTCAAACTCGTCGATCGTCGTAATTTCCATCTTTTTCAGCCTCTCCTCTATCAAGTTGCGACCGGAGCCCTATCGCCGGCGAATATCGCTTCGCCGCTGCGAAGCATTCTTCGTCGTCAGCGAAACGCACAAGTACTTTTGGCGGATGTCGAAGACTTCGACTGCGCTGAACAGCGGGTTCATTTCGAAGACGGTCAGTCGCTTTCTTATGATTATTTGGTGTTAGCAGCCGGTGCTACGCACCATTACTTTGGGCAAGACGCCGCGTGGGAACCGTTGGCTCCTGGCCTGAAAACCATCGAAGATGCGACCGAAATCCGTCGCAAGATCTTATCGGCATTCGAGACGGCAGAACGGACCGAAGACTTTGGTTTGCGATCTGCACTGCTAACCTTTGTTGTCGTTGGAGGTGGCCCTACCGGGATCGAGATGGCGGGGGCGATTTGTGAGTTATCGCGATATACCTTGAAGAACGATTTTCGGTCGATCAACCCAGCGACTGCTCGCGTCATTTTGATTGAGAATAGTCCGGGCGTGCTCAACAATTTTCACGCCGATCTCGGAGCAGCCGCCAAGAAATCGTTGATCAAAATGGGTGCTGAGGTTTGGAACGATACGCGGCTAACCGAGATTCACGACGACCATGCGATCGTAACGCAACACGGAAAGTCATTGCGCATCGATACGCACAACATTATTTGGGCGGCCGGTGTGAAAGGTACTCCATTGGGTGCAAAGCTGGTCGCCCAAGTCGGAGGCCAGGCAGCGCTGGATCGCGCTGGTCGCGTCATCGTCAATAAAGCCTGCAGTATCCCGATCCATCACAACATCTTCGTCATCGGCGATGCCGCTGCATTTGTCGACGAGAACGACAAGCAATTGCCCGGGGTCGCTCCAGTTGCCATGCAGCAAGGTAAGTACGTCGCTGAAGTGATTGCTGGCGATATTCGCGGCACGCCAATCGATGAAAGCTTCCACTATCTCGACAAAGGAAACATGGCAACCATTGGTCGAGCCCATGCGGTTGTTGAATCAGGTCCTATTCGCTTCAGCGGACGAATCGCCTGGTTCGCTTGGCTGTTCATTCACATTCTCTACCTGGCTCGTTTCGAGAATCGTGTATTGGTGATGATGCAATGGTTCTGGAACTACATCACTCGAAACCGAGCTGCAAGATTGATTACGAATGATCCGCATAACGAGAACAACCAGCACAATCCGACCTCGGTAGTGAAATGATTGACAATCGCGTAGTCCTCAATCATCGTGGAAAGTGAGTTTTGTTCTTTTCAGAATTTCAGGATCCTTGCCCATGCAAAACCGTATGAAAAATCTAGCTCTAGTTCTCGGTTTCATTGCGTTGAGTGCTTTCCTCTGGGGGAGTGAGCCTGTGGGTAGATCGCTAGGGCTTGGATTTCGAGGTGACCAAGTCTTGGCCACTCGATACTATGCCCGCAATCGCACCTCAGATTTTTTTCAGCGATCGGCCAACCAGACGACGCGAAAGGTGCCTGCGACGGCATCCAAAGGTGCAGTTGGCAGCGCTCCTCGTCGATAGCCTAGATCTCGCGGATCTCATCAGAGCTATTCGCAAAGAACCGGCCTTTGCCCTGACGCTGCGCGAAGGCAAGGGTTTCTTCCGCACGGCCTATGATCGTCTGGGGGGCGTCTTGTAATGATGCCTCGGTCACGCCGATGGATACGGAATACTCAACCAGCTTATTGGCGGTTGGAAAGGCGAACCGGTCCATGGTATTTCGCAATCCTCGAAACATTGGTAGTAGCGATTGAAGACTTGATCTAGGAAGGACGATTACAATTCGTGTCGATCCAATTCTAGCCACGATATCCATGTCCCGGAGTGTTGCGTCAAGGTGCAGTAGCTGTGCCCGCATCATGAAATGAAAGGCCATCGTTCCGTGCGTCTGCGCGATCAATGCGTTGTCGTCAATTTCTGTTGCCATGACACAGAACGGTTCGCCGCCGCCTTTCCACTCAGCAATTCTCTGACGGATATTCCAAAATAAAACCGCTCCATCGCACCAATTCGCTCGAGTGGTACGACGAGTTAGTGAATTGGTCGATATGCGATCCTGATCTGCGGTGGTTGCTGAATCAATTTTGATAGAACTCAGATCTACGACCGAGTGAGCATTCTCTGTTTTGACCGATGTGTTGATATCAGCATCAAGAGTGGCTGGGTGTATTTGTTGGTTGTTGTCCCAAAAAGTTCGATTGCGACCAGCTTGTTTCGCTGCGTACATCGCTGCATCTGCACGCTGGAGCAATCGCTCACAATGCTCATGGTCGACCAACTGAGCGAGTCCACAGCTAATCGTTAACCCAATCGTCTGGCCTTCGTAGCTGAAATGCGTTTCGCGGATCAATTTTCGAAGGCTCTCGATGGCTGCGATTGAATCGTCGATCGAAAGCCCCGTAAAAATCATCGCAAATTCCTCGCCGCCATAGCGAGCTAACAATGCGCCGGTTGGCATATTCGTTTTGAGCAATCTTGCCAGGCCACGCAACACGGCATCCCCGACGTGATGTCCAAAGCCATCGTTGATCGATTTGAAATGGTCGATATCCAGAAAGACGAGGGTCAGCGGACATTGACTGTGCTGTGATGTAATGCAACGCTCGCTGAATTCCCGATCAAACGATCTGCGATTGTGGATGCCGGTTAAACCGTCGGTTTGCGATTCGTTGGCGCGAGCTTGTAATTGAAGATTGAGCTCGTGATTGTGCGACTCGACTCGGTTCAGTCGTTGCCGCAACTCGTCCGCAGTCGAATCAAGTTGGCTCAAGAGTTTGGAGCAAAGATCGATTTGGTCGACGAAGTTGGTAACAACTTCGCTTTCATGACGCGACGATTCACCACCGAGGCGTTTGCAGATTCGATCGATCTCTACCACCAAACCGGTAACCTGGCGCTCGACTTC
>JANPLJ010000813.1:0-4716 GCA_031426475.1 Pirellulaceae bacterium
GCCGCTGCGCGAAAAATATCCGCCCAGAACCGCTCGGCATATGCTTATTTAAGGACTAGAAAGCCTGACCTACCTGCCAGCGATTCGCCAGCGGTCGCGGAAGAGAAACATGACGCCGCAGCTTAAGACGACGATCATCGCGAGAGTCGTAGTGAAATAGGATTGGACCAAAATCCAGGATCCAACCTTCGCATCTTCCATATCGGAACCGGATAGAACTTCTGTCATCGGTACGCTGTCGAGCGTCAATAGAGGGCTTGTTACGCCGATCCATCGAAGAGTCTTGGCCGCCTCGGGAAGGCCCGAATACGTCAATGTCGAAAGGAAAAAAAAGATGGCGATCGGCAGCAGATAAAGCGTTAGCAGCGCCATGTAGCTGGCCATCATCGAGACGCTCGACTTGATGAAAAGCGTCGAGCAAAAAAGCGCGATGAGGGAATTGAAGAACGAGGTAATGAGGACGATCGCAAAGTACGTCAACATGGCAGGCCAGTTACGTGCCAGCTCAGGATTGAGTACAAACGACAAGATTACTGGCCACATCAGGAACATCGTCAAGACAAATGAAACCCGAAAGCCGGCCAAAAGCTTCCCCCACAGAATCTGCCAAGGGGTGATAGTTGTCGTTAGCAGCAGGTCCAACGTTTGCCGCTCGCGTTCGCTGCAAATGCTTCCTGCAGTGAACACCGGTGCAACCAATACATTGAAGATGATCACGTACCCGATATACCATGCAGCATAGTTGGGTGCATAAAAAAGCAAGAAGCCCATGAGTGGAATTGCCAAGATCATGCTGAGCTGGATTACCAATCGCAACATCAACGTCCCCTGGCTAAAGAGTTCGGCATGAATCTCTTTGTCATAAACCGGATTGGCTTTGTCGCTTAACAGCGTTTTTCGGCGAGGTGGTGCGAAGAGGCTGTCGGGGAATTGGTCACGTTGAATGACCAAACCCACGGCGTTATCTTGCTCGTTCTCGATATCGGTGACTTCGCTTCCACCGCTCCCGACATCGGGCGGATAAAGGAGACGTCGCGATGTTTGGAACAACAGGAGTCCGCCGACAATTAGCGATGTGGCAGGGAGAATCGTTGTTGTAAAAACGAGTCGCGTGAATCCTTGATCAGCTAACGCGCGCCAAAAAACGCAGCCGATCACCACCATCGGTAAAATGATTGCATAGGAAACAACGACAGAGGCACTGGTGCGTTTGAAGTAACTCGAGCACGCAATCGAGATAGCCCCGAATAAAAAAGCGGCCGCCAAAAGGCCAAGATAGGCCGCTAGCAGTTCTTGGATCGCTACGCCGCCCAGCGGTAAACAAAGCATAATGATCGGAAGCGAACCGATCATCAGCACAACTAGATGTGTCAGTGCGGCGACCAGCTTACCGATTACGATCGAGCCAGGGGTTATTGGGCTCGCCAACAGCATTTCATATGTCTTGCGTTCCTTCTCGCCCGAGATAGCTCCGGCTGCGAAACTTGGGGCCATCAGAGATGCGATGACAAACTGACCGAGAAAGAAAAAGTCGACAAGGAGCTGTGTATCAGTCGAATTCAAGCTGAGATCAATCCGCTCGACTCTTGGATATGCGAGCAAGACGACGGCGGCGAGAGCCAGTTGATATGCCAACATCAACAAGAAAGCTCGGGGAGTCCGAAGATTCGTAATCAGTTCACGCTGAAGTACTGGATTGTTTACGAGGTACATGCGTGTATCAACAGGCTACTCGTTAGTGGACTCAGTCGCCGGAGTCACGCCCGTCGAATCTTTCGCTGGTATCTGTTTCGACGTCGTGCTACTTTGGACAAACGGTCGAGGTTTCAGCTTCGACATCCAACTTGACATGGATTTGGTAGAGGAGCTTGTGCCAGCGGTCGCCAGGGCTGGTTGATCCAAATGTGTCAGCTCCCGTTGAAGGATACTTAACAGAGTTTGCAGGAGCACTACGCTGATGGGACCAACGATGATGCCAATCGGTCCGAGTGCTTGAACGCCGCCAAGTACACTGAGCAATGCCAAAAGCGGATGTAACTGGCTTTGGCCATGCAACACATATGCCTTGACGACGTTATCGACGGAAGCGACCGCGATCATTCCCCAAATCGCTAGCAAGCTAGCGGCCAAATAACGCTCTTCGTAGACCGCCAAGTAAACGCAGACGGGCACCCAAATAACACTCGGCCCGACAAACGGAATCAATCCACAGAGCACTGATAGCAATGTCAAAAGGATCAAGGATGGCATGCCGACCATGTAGTAACCAAGACCGGCGGTTAGGCCTTGTACAATGGCAGAGAAAATCATCGCCAAAACAATCGCCCGAGAAATTCGGTCGAATTCGATCAGTAGTTCCATTTCATAGCGATCGTCCAGCGGGCTAAGCTTCATCAAAGCACGGATCATTCCAGGACCATCGTAGAGAAAAAAGTAGAGGGACACGATCATGATCGCGCTTCCGATCAAGAGCCTTACGAGAAACTCGGCGGTTGCTCCCGTAATCAAAATCACCTTGGGTTGAAGATAGCCAATGGCGGTGGACGTAAATTCTTTGATTTGTTGATGGGATGGATTCGCTAGTTCGCGAAGTCGAGCCATGATGCTGTTTCCACCGAGCAATACATCCTTGGTCGCTTGCCAATCCGTCCCGAGTTTGACCGTCATGGCCTGTAATTGGATCTCATCAATGCCAAGGCCCGTCGGAAGGGTTGCTGGTTCGCCGTTATCCGATTTCGTGATTTTGATTCCCGAGGCGACGAGAAGCTGATCGAGTGTCTTTTGAAACTTTTCGATCGATTCGCCCCATGCTTCTTTCTTTAGCTCAAAATCGGCGTCCGCTTTTGCTTTGAGCTCCTTTTCGATGGCGTCAACGTTTGAAAGACCGGTCTCTGCAGCATCTTCACGAGCTTGTCGAACGTTAATTTGGACTTCGTTGTCCAGGAATTCCCTTAAGGTTGGGGGCAGTTTTTCGAGCTCGGCTGAAACTTTTTTCGCTAAACCCGAAAGTTTTCGAGTCGAGTCGGCGATTTCTGCCATCGAGGACGAGCCGATAACCTTTTGAATTTCAAAAACGTCCGATTGGATTAGCCGAATAAGATCTTGGCAGGGATACTGGAGGCCCAAACGTTTGCGGGCGTTGTTTAACCCGAGGCTTATACTTGCTGGACTGATACTTGCCGCTAGGCCGGTGCCCTGAACGGCTGCCATGGAGATGATAAGGGCCGTCGGTAAAAGTACACTAAAAATGACCATTGCGGTCGTAATTCCGGCCGCCAGATGCTCGCGTTGACCAACTTTCCCCAATATCCAACGATGCAGCGGTCGAAAGACGACAACCAGGACTGCCGCCAGAAAAACTGGGACGAAGAACCCGATCATCACCTTGTAGAACACGGCTCCGATGATGACGATGGACGCCAGCAGAACGATCAGCGATATAAAGCGACTCATTCGTCGCAAGCCCTTTCATTACAACCGGTGGATCAAACTTAGATTCTATGCAGGATTCTACACAAGAAAGCACATTTTGGGGCTCGATCCTCAAACGAAGCATCAAGCCGATTCTCATTGTTATCGTCTTGTTAGGGATTGGCCAGTCGGTTCGTTTGGCTTGGCGTGACCTCAACGTGACTCAGTCCCATGCATATCATCGAATGGTTGCACTGCAACAGCAAATGATTACCGCCTCGGCGGATGAACGGCAAGCCATTGAAGCGGAGCTTTCCACTATTGAGGAAAATCTGTTTTCCGTGGGAAAAATTCGATGGAAGACGGCCAGTTGGTCCATTGTGTTTTCGATTGCGGCCATCATCCCTCCCGCGATCTACTGGTGGCTTACACTCTTGAATTTCGAACATGCGGTTCCATTCCTTTCGACGCAAGCCATCTATTCGGCTGGCAATCTGGGCAAGTACGTGCCAGGGAAAGCAATGGTTTTGGTCCTTCGATCAGCTGCGATGCAGCGGTTGGGCGTTCCTATCTCGACGTCGATTGTGTCGATCTTTATCGAAACCCTGACCTCGCTTTCGGTTGGCGGCGCGTTGGGGGCACTCACTTTGGCTGCGTTGAAACCGCCGACTTGGCTTCTTGCAACCGCGATCGGAGCTGCCGTGATATCGATCGTGCCAACCATTCCGCCGGTCTTTAGACGGATTCTCGTTGTCCTGACCCGATACCGTCATTTACGATTACCGAAAAAGCTCGCTACGGCGATGAGCTGGCGGTTGGTCGGCAGCGGCTGGTTGCTATTCGTCATCGGATGGCTTTGCATGGGGACTTCGCTTTGGATTCTTTGCGAGGCGATCCGACAGTCGATGGCAATCGATCCGAGTGCCGCGACGATCCCGGTCGCGTCGTTAAAATTGTGGTGGATTTGTGTTGCCGCGAGCTGCATCGGATTTGTAGTCGGCTTTCTGTCGATGCTTCCGGGAGGCGCTGGCGCTCGCGAAGTCGTCGTAACGATGTTGCTAGCACCGGCTATCGGCTACGCTCCCGCACTTGGGGCTGCCGTTTTGTATCGGATTTCGAGTCTTACTGCTGAATTATTGGTGGCCGGCGTCGCATGGTGTATTACCAAGGTTCAGTCAAACCGCGTAGCCAACTGAGTTGAATTGGGTATAAGGCGGATCCTGCTTAGCGGAATGGCGCGAGCCGTCCGGTTGTTCAAAGGTTTGAAGGAACGGGCGGCTCGCGCCGGTGCGCGACGAGATGGTG
>JANPLJ010000814.1:0-2219 GCA_031426475.1 Pirellulaceae bacterium
GAAAGCTGGCGAGCATGGAGTTAAAGGTGTACTTTTGGCGATGGCGCACCGCGGGCGATTGAATGTCTTGGCCAACATTCTCGGCAAACGGGCCAAGAGTATCTTTTGGTCGTTCGATGATCCCCGTCCGGAAATGTATCGAGGTGGTGGCGATGTGAAGTACCACATGGGGTACAGCAGCGACTGGACGACAGCGGCAGGACAGCGACTCCACATATCGTTGTGCTTTAACCCCAGCCACCTTGAATTCGTCAATCCGGTAGCCATCGGCCGATGCCGCGCCAAGCAGGACCGAAACAATGATCGCTCGCGCGACCAACATATGACCATCCTGATCCACGGCGATGCCGCGTTTGCTGGGGAAGGTGTCATACAGGAAACGCTCAATCTGAGCCAGCTCAAAGGCTACGACACCGGCGGAACGTTGCATATTATTATCAACAATCAGATCGGTTTCACTACCGAACCGATGGAGGGGCGAAGCAGCACCTATTGTACCGACGTTTTCAAAATGCTTCAGAGCCCGATCTTTCACGTCAACGGTGAAGATCCAGAAGCGGTAGCCCAAGTCGTGTCCGTTGCGATGGATTTTCGGCGAACGTTTCGTCGCGATGTCGTGATCGATATGTATGCATATCGCAAATTGGGACACAACGAAGGCGACGAGCCTCGATTCACGCAACCACTGGTATACGAAGCGATTGACAAGAAGAAGAGCGTTCGCGAGAGCTACCTCGAGCGTCTTATCGAAATGGGTGACATTTCTCGTCAGGAAGCGGATTCTATTTCGGAGATTCGAAACTCGAAACTCGCTCTCGAATTCGAAGCGACGAAGAAGGAGCAGTTCGTATCCGACCAGCAAACATTGGGCGGTCACTGGGCGGGATATTTTGGCGGTCCAGAACCGGAAAGCGTCGCGCAGTGCGATACGACTCTGGCACCCTCGTTTGCCAAAGACCTGCTGACGAAGCTTTGTCAGCTACCTGCAGGTTTTAACGTTCATAAAAAGCTGTCGAGATTTTTTGAGACTCGACTCGAAATGGCAAACGGACAGAAGCCACTCGATTGGTCTGCTGCCGAGGCATTGGCCTTTGCAAGCTGTAGTGTCGAAGGACACCCAATTCGACTGTCCGGCCAAGATTGTGAACGAGGGACTTTCTCACAACGGCACGCAGTCGTGCATGATGTCGAGACGAATGCCAAATATGCGCCACTGATGCATTTATCGCCAAGCCAAGGACGTGTCGAGCTGATCAATAGCCCGCTTTCGGAAGCGGGCGTCCTGGGTTTCGACTATGGGTACAGCTTGGACTGCCCCGAAGGACTGACGGCATGGGAGGCCCAGTTCGGTGATTTCTGGAATGCGGCTCAAGTGATCGTCGACCAGTTTATCGCCAGTGCAGAAGACAAGTGGGGACGACTTTCGCGACTGGTCATGCTGCTTCCTCATGGATTCGAAGGGCAAGGGCCGGAGCATTGTAGCGCGAGACTTGAGCGATTTCTTCTGCTGACTGCTGAAGACAATGTGATCGTTGCTCAGCCATCAACGCCAGCCCAGTACTTTCATCTGCTGCGACGCCAAGTGAAATCCAAGTGGAGTAAGCCGCTCATCGTTTTGACGCCGAAAAGCCTCCTTCGAAATCCGCTTTGTGTTTCATCCATGGATGAAATTACGAGTGGCGGATTCAAAAAAGTTCTACCGGATGATCGACCTGAAGGTACGCCGACAGATCGCGTAATTCTTTCGACAGGAAAGGCCTATTTTGACTTGCTCGAAGAGCGTAAGCGTTTGAACAAGAACAACGTGGCTTTGGTACGTATCGAGCAGTTTTATCCGATGAAGCCAAACGTTCTTATGGAAGTGCTTAACGCTTATCCCAAAAACACGGACTTAGTTTGGTTCCAAGATGAACCGAGCAACATGGGGGCTTGGTACTTCATGTGCATGAGGTTTAACGAAGCGATCTCCACGCGATTCAAAATGCGACTCATCTCGCGTGCCGAATCAGCAAGCCCATCGACCGGTTCGCTAAGCGCCCACAAAATCGAACAAACCGAACTGCTCGAAGCAGCCTTTAAGGATGTTTGAAATACGAAAGATCTGCTTCATCCAAATTAGATATTAGGTAACCGAATTCGTCAAAATTTGGACGCAGCTCGAAAGGCGATGTCTACTGCGCTTCCTCCGAAGTCTTACGACGTTCGGCTACGAATTGAAA
>JANPLJ010000815.1:0-10883 GCA_031426475.1 Pirellulaceae bacterium
ACCACTCCCATCAAAGCGTTTTCGAAATACTAGCAAAACGCAAGATTATGCTCTAAAACGACTTGCAAAATAAAGAGCGATTTGGGACAGTCGAAATAGTGAGTAAAATGTTTCGTTTTGGGATTAAGCAACTCCGTGCTCGTGCTCAGTGAAACGGTGCACATAGCCGGATTCGTCAGAATCCGGACGGAGCTCGATAGAGCGAGTTCCACGTCGCTTCATCCGAAGTCTGACGACGTTCGGCTACGAATTCAACCCTCAAGTTCGCCATTCACCCCAGTCCCAGCAAATCATCCGACACCGGTAGCGACCAGCCTTTGCGGTACTCGGCACGAATCAACGCGTCCGCTTCTGGGGCGTTCGTTACCTTGAGCTTCTTCGGATCCCACTCGATCTTCTTACCGAGTCGAACAGCGATAGTGCCGAGCACGACGGCTTCGGTAAATGGCCCAGCGTAGTCGAAACTCGATAGTGCCTTTGCGCCACCGCGGCACGATTCGATCCATTCCACATCTTCGTTTTCAACTCGCGGAAGACTCTTGGGAACATTCGCGAAGTCGGCTGCTCGATCTCCCGGTGTAATGATCCAGTCGGTGGAATCTCGCTTGAAGAGCATCGTGCCCAGGTCACCGACCATGATCAAATCCCAGCGACCGGGTGAATCGATCCCTTCTTGATCGCGTTTCTTCTTTTTCTTGCCGTTCTTGTCGTCTTGCGTTTCCGTCTCCGGTTCCTGAGGCGGCGATTTTTTCTTGGCCTCTTCAGTCGCTCTCGCGATCAACTCGTACGGTGCGTTTTGTCGGCCATCTTTCTGTCCGTCGTACCACATGAATTTGACGGCAGGCTGTTCGACCTTCGCGATCGGACCGACCGAAGCGCCGACTGTTCCACCACCGACGTTATTTCGACTTGCAAATTGATAAGTGATCGTTGACCAGTCTGGGGCTGTTTCGTTGGTCAATCCGCCCGATTCCGCTTCTACCGTGATTGGAGCGCCGAGGTCGAGCGCCCAATAAGGCATATCCATAATATGGCAAGCCATATCGCCAAGTGCGCCGGTTCCAAAATCCCACCAACCTCGCCATTTGAACGGCGTATAGCACGCATTGAAGTCACGCATTTTTGCCGGGCCAAGCCAGAGGTCCCAGTCGAGATCGCTCGGTTTCGGCTGATTTGCAAGATCCGTTCGACCTTGCAATGCCTTGGAACCCTGCGGCCAGACCGGTCGGTTCGTCCAAGCATGCACTTCTCGAACCGGGCCGATGACACCGGCCCGGATCAACTCGACCGCGCGTCGAATCGGTTCACCCGCGTGAGCTTGGTTTCCCATCTGGGTCTTTACTTTGTAATACTCCGCGGCCTTCGTCATCAAACGAGCTTCGTGAATCGTGTAGGTCAACGGCTTTTGACAATAGACGTGCTTACCCATCGCCATCGCAGTCAGCGAAGCGACGGCGTGTGTGTGGTCTGGTGTACTGACGGTAACGGCATCGATTCCTTTTTCTTTGTCGAGCATCTCACGAAAGTCGGTGTAGATCTTCGCGCCCTCGATACTTTTAAATGTCTTTGATGCCCGCGTCGCATCGACATCGCAAAGCGCAACGAACTTGCCGCCCGCGTCGGTGATATCCTTGACTTCGCCTGCACCCTTTCCGCCAACGCCGATGCCAGCAACGTAGAATCGATCGTTGGCCCCCCAAACACGACGAGGAATATAGGTGAAGGAGAATGCCGTCGATGCAGCTGCCGAAAATTGACGACGATTGATCTTAGGTGTGGCCATGATCGAGCAAGGGTCCTTAGGAGGGAGTTGGGGAGTCAAGGAGGAACCAATTTCCGGTTACCAAACCAGCTCACCTTCGGCACGAGGCCGAAGGGGTCGATTTGGGACACTCATATCAGTGTAATGAATTTTCGAAAGCCGTTCTTGACGTTTTTCGGCTCCGCTACAAATTCGGCTACGCACTGCAATCGGCGCAAACGAGCTTTTCATCGTTTCGGGCGAAGACGTGCCGATTGGCGAAGGCGGGATGGGACCAGCAAACACCGCGTCCTTTACGCCGCGATGGCAACTGCGGCAACGTTGGCTCGATCAGCTTTGAACGGCTCTTTTCGGTAAACCCTTCGGGAGTCAACGCGGCGATCAAAAGCTCGCCGAGTTCGTTGAGCATCCAGGTGTCGTCGCCATGCTGAACCAAATGGATCGTGCTCCATCGCTCTTGTGGCGTCGCGGTGGTGTCTTCCCAGACTCGAGCTCCGGTGTCGGCGTTCAAGCACCGTAACTGGCCGTAGCTATCGACACCGTAGATGTAGCCATTTCGAAATATCGGCGTGCCAATCATCGCATGCAGCGCGTCGGTATTCTTTTCGTCTTTGCCCCGAATATGCCAGAGCTTCTCTGCATCCAATCGATCGGATGGGATACGCAACATCATGGACCCGTCGTAAAAAGAGCTGACGAACAGGCGATCGCCCTCGACGATCGGTGTTGGAACCCCGATCGGCATCTTCGTCGGTGTAAAAGCGACCTTCCAATGCAGCGTGCCGGTCGATGGATCCAAACCGACAACATTGTCTCCGGTCCAGATAACAACAACGTCGCGATCTGATTGACGGATCAAAATCGGTGCCGAATACTGAGCGCGATCATCCAGCGAACGCCATCGCTCTTTGCCGGTCTGTCGGTCTAGCCCTATTACGCTGGCGCCTTCTTTTGCGCCAATATGCACAATCACCAAGTCTTGATAGACCAATGGTGAAGCCGAGATACCCCAGATTGGCATCTCAATTTGGTAGTCGGCGTTCAAATCGCGATGCCAAACAACTTTTCCGGTGGATGCTTCGATCGCATGAAGTTCCCCCATCGCGCCTAACGCAAACGCTTGTCCTTGGTCGACGGTCACGGAAGCTCGCGGGCCTGCAGCATATCCGATCTTGTAGAGACATGGGTATTCATGCTTCCACAACTCTCTGCCGTCTGTCTCGGAGAAGCAAAGCACGCGTTCGGTCGATTCCATTTTGTCGGTCACAAATACTCGACCTTCGGCGACGACTGGGCCACTGTATCCAGAGCTTATCGGTACCGACCAGACCAGAGGCATTTGGCCCGGTGGCAAGCGCTCGAGGATCCCGCTTTCCGACCATCGCCCCGCTCGATCGTTACCTCGCCACTGCGGCCAATCGTCTGCTCGGGATAAAATGCCATGGAGCGCGACGCCTGCGCCTAGCGTCGAGCTACTGGAGAGAATAAACGACCGTCGATTCAACACTTGATGATTGGAGTCGAGCATTATCGGAGCAACCTTGTATGAATGATATCGAGGATACCTACCGCTACTTTTTCTTTTTTACCAACGATCGTCGCAAGCACCACGCCTGTTCTATCGAGGACTTCGACTTCGTTATCGCTTGAATCGATCGCCGATGGGCCGTTGGAGACCATGAGATCACAGCACTTGCGCTGCATCTTTGCAATCGCACGAAATCTTCGATCTTCCGTTTCCAAAGCAAAACCAACGACCCATTGATCCGCTCGTTTACTGGCTCCGAGTGTTGCAACAATGTCGGACGTTTCAACCAACTGTAACATGACATCTCGCCCCGTCTTGCTCATTTTTTCCGGATGGACATGCGTAGGCATGTAGTCGCAAGGGGCAGCGGCACCGATCAGCCCGTCCGCATCCTTGAACGCATCGCGAGTCGCCAGCAACATATCGTCGGTCGTGACAACGGGGACAACGAGCGCTTCTTTTGGATAGTCGAGCTGGACCGGTCCGCTTACGATGGTGACTTGATGCCCTTTATCGAGAGCTGCCGCGGCGAGGGCGGCTCCCATGCGTCCGCTCGACGCGTTGGTCAAATAGCGAACGGGATCCAAGTACTGACGGGTCGGACCAGAAGTGATGACAATCTTTGCCATGAAGAACTTGTTCAGTCTGAAAGCAAAGTAAGTGCCGCCTTCAAAATATTCTCGGCTTCAGCCATACGTCCCGTTCCGGTCTTGCGACAGCTTAACCAACCTTCTTCAGGCCCAACCCAATGGACACCATCTTCGGTAAGCTGCTTTACGTTGCGGACGACGGCTGGATGATTCCACATTGGACTGCTCATCGCAGGAGCCATCAAGACGGGACACTCACTATTAATGTATAGAGTCGACAATAAGTCGTCAGCCAGCCCGTGTGCACAACTGGCCAGAATGCGAGCGGTTGCCGGTGCGATAATGAGAAGTCGGCAGTCCGTTGCCAGCTCGATATGTGGGCCGAGCGGGTAACGTTTATCGAAGGAATCGACCACCGGGTCGCGATTGCAAAGCGCAGAAAATGTCGCCGGACCAACAAATCGTTGGGCCGACGAGGTCATGACCACGGAGACGTCATAACCTCGTTGTACTAACCGGCTCACCAAAGTCGCCGATTTGTAGGCGGCGATTCCGCCGCCTACAGCTACGACAACCTTCATCGACATCATAGATCGCCAGCGTCCAGATCCAACAAGTCACCCAAATCTTGGCCTTCGCCAATCAGTTTGACTTCGTTGCTGGTCGTCAAGAAAATTTTATCCTGCAAGATTTCTTGAATTACCACTTCCATCTTGTCGTGCGTATTCAGCTCGACCAATGGGCGGCTTCCGCGATTCAATTGAACAAGACGCTTCTGGATCAGCGTCGACAACTTAAAACGGCCGCCAACTTTGTTGACGATGTGTTCTTCTTTGAGTTCTTCTATCATGCAGACTGGTCTCCCTGGTATTGCTTGAGCAACTGACAAATTTCATCGACCGCTTCGTCCAAGTTGCGGTTGATGACTTGATGCTTGTATCGGTGACGGAGGGACATTTCTTCGCGAGCGACTTCCAACCGTCTTTGGATCGCTTCCTCTGTTTCCGTGCCGCGTTGGCGAAGCCGCAATTCCAGCTCTTCCATCGATCCTGGATCGACAAAAATCGTAATTGGGTCGTCGCGACGGTCGAGAATACTGAGTGCGCCTTGGACATCGATCTCCAAGATTAACCACTTCCCTCGCTTTAAGCCAGAGGAAACGACAGCATTGAGCGTGCCATACCAGTCGCCTCTTCCAAAAACTTCCTTACATTCGAGGAATTCCCCAGCGTTTTTACGCTGAAAAAAATCTTCTTTTGTGAGAAAAAAGTAGTTCTTGCCGTCCAGCTCACCGGTTCGGGGGGCTCGCGTCGTGGCGGAAACGCTCATCTCCAGTGGCAACTCGCACTTCCCGAGTAGCGTTTTCACGACAGTCGACTTCCCGGCCCCCGAAGGTCCCGAGATGATGATGAGTCGTCCTTCGTTTTTGCCGGACGCGCTAGGTTGTTCGGAATTCGCGGTCATTCGATGTTCTGGATTAGCTCACGGATTTGTTCGAGCGTTGTTTTCATACTGACAACTTGTTCGGAAATCGTCGCGTCATTCGCTTTGGATCCGATGGTGTTGATCTCGCGGTTCAGCTCCTGGACGAGGAAATCCAGCTTTCGGCCTTGGCTAGTCTTTTCGACACATGCCTTTTCGAATTGGTTGAAGTGGCTGTCGAGCCGCACCAGTTCTTCGCGAATGTCACATCGATCGGCAAAGACTTGAACTTCTCGAATTACATCCGACGGCTCCAGTGCGACGCCAAGTCCTTGCAACGCCTTTTCAATTTTCGAGTGGAGTCGATTGCGGTACTCATCGATGACCATCGGTGCCCTCTCGAACACAGTCGAAGCTCGTTTCCGTAGCTCGGCCAAGCTCTTGCTGAGCTCGATACCCATCGCGAGTCCCTCTTGCTTGCGCATTCGGTTCAATTCGATCAGAGCCTGTCGCAGCACTTCTTTAGCAAGCGCCTGTAGATCAGAATCTTCGACGTCGACCGCTCCCTCGTCGACCACACCGGGCAGTTGAAGCAAGTGGCCAATCGAAATCTCTTGGGAAAGTCCTAGACTCTCGGCGATTCCGATGGCTTGTCGAGCGTAGGCTTCGATCGCAACGGAATTGAGACGATATTCGTCGGCCTGAGGTTTTCCTGTCATTCGTACACTGATTTGGACAGTACCACGTCCAACGAACTCGCGAACAAGCGACTCGATGGAGCTTTCCAAGCTCGATAACCGATCGCTAATCTTGGAGCTCACCTTGAGGAATCGATTATTGACCGAACGGACGTCGACCTCGATCGAAGTTGTCCCGAGAAGGCCCGTGGCGTGCCCTTGGCCTGTCATGCTCATCATCAAGATCGAATCGTCTCGTAAATTGGTTGGATGGTTGACGTACGTCGCAATTCACGCATCCGAATTCACATGAAGTCGAATGAGGTCGGGCAAGCATGCGCGACCTATCATTCAGCCACCACTATTTTTCTGGAGTTGGCGATGGGGCGCTCGATTCAACCTTGGGCTCGCTTGAAGCGGGCTCCGGCGGAGCTAACTCGGGTGGAGTCGAAGGGGCGGCAGCGGGCTCTGTGCCTGCGGGGGACGCCGGCTTCGGTGGCTCTGCATCTGTTTTATCGGCTGGTTTGGTGGACTCGGGTTCCTTGGCAGGCTCGGTCGTCTTGGGCGGCTCCGTGCTCGATTTTTCAGATTCTTTCGAATTTGGTTCGGTTGCTTTGGGCAGGTCGCCGGCTTCGACCTCGGCTGCAGGCTTGGCAGATGCGTCGGCGGGAGCCTGTCCAGATGGAACAACCGGCGATGTCGCTTCCGTGGTGCCCGTCGTTGGCATTGTCGGGTCGGAACTCGTGGTCCCGGACATTCCGCCGTCCGCAGGTGCTCCGATCGCCGGTCCGGTCCCTAAAACTGGACTATCCGCCAGTGCCGCACTGAAGTCCGACTCGGTATACCACCAAACACAAAACGCGAGCAAGAAGATCCAGCATGCAGCGGCGACGATCGTAATCCGAGTAAATAAATCCCCGGCTTTCGTTCCGAATGCGCTCTGTCCACCAGGGCCACCGAGGGCTCCAGTGAGTCCGCCGCCCTTGCCCCGTTGCACCAAAATCAACAGAACCATGAACAGCGACAAGATAAAGATGATTGTTCCGAAAAAGTATTGCGACAGAACGGCGATTGGAAACGAAAACACGAAGTTCACCTAAATCATCCTCGATGGAAGGGGGGATCGATGAGACAGTCATCGAAGGTGGCGAGATTCTACAAATTCCGAGCGATGCTGGGAACACGTAAAGTAGCTTGAAGTAGGCATCTTGTACGATTTTATTCGGCGGAATACAACATATCGCCTTATTATCGTTGCGAAAAAAGAAACGCCCTACCCTCAAGAAAGTGCGACAGACGTCCCCCATGAACGCCGTTAAATTGGATGCCGGATTAGTTAGCAAAGATAGCGTCGCGAAACTTCTCGATTCCGCGCTGGATGCCGGCGAAGGACTGTTGAGGCTAACTCCGACGTGGGTGCCGCGAAGTTTTCTTCATCCAGGGCGTCGAATCAAGCTATTTCCAGGCGACTTATACGCGTTCGGCGCGGATCGCGGGGGGATCGACGAGCGCTGGTTTTCAAGTACTACGGAAGCCGCCAACGAAGGGCGTGTTTGGCATGAAGGCCTGAGTTTCTGTCTCTTCGAAGGTAAGAAGTTTTTGCTTCGCGATGCCGTAGCGGAAGCGGGAAAGAGGCTCGTCGGCGAACCCATTTTTTCAAAATACAACCGCTGGCCGGTCTATTCGAAATTCTTCGATAATATGGGACCGATCCCTCACCACATGCATCAATCGCAGAAAGATGCGGCACTCGTTGGCCAAGAAGGCAAACCGGAAAGCTATTACTTTCCGCCTCAGTATAACAACGTCGACAATAATTTTGCTTATACGTTCATGGGCTTGGAGCCAGGTACGACCAAAGATGATATCCGCCGTTGCCTTGAGAATTGGAACAAGGGGGATAACGGGATCCTCGACTACTCGAGAGCCTATCGTCTCGAACGCGGAACGGGTTGGTTGATACCGCCGGGCGTTTTGCATGCACCAGGCTCGCTTTGCACCTACGAACCGCAATGGGGAAGCGACGTCTTCGGTATGTTTCAATCGATCGTCGAAGGTCGTTATGTGCCTTGGTCGCTCTTGGTGAAAGACATGCCGGCGGACAAGCACCAAGATCTCGACTTCATTATCGGTCAGCTCGATTGGGAAAAGAACGTCGACACGCACTTCAAAGAGAGCAACTTCCTCGAGCCGATCACCGATAAAGAAGCGTCAGGCGCTGGCTACACCGACCGTTGGATCGTTTATGGTCGTATCGACGGTGACCAACTCTTCAGCGCGAAAGAACTCACCATCGATCCAGGTGCAAAGTGCACGTTGAAAGATCCAGGCGCAAGCGGCTGGATTACGGTGCAAGGAAAAGGCCGCATCGGGAAGCTTCCATTGCAGACACCAGCCATGATTCGATTCGGTCAAAACACCGAAGACGAAGTCTTCATCTCGCATGAAGCTGCGACTCGCGGCGTCGTTATCGAAAACACAGGCAGCGAACCGCTCGTCGGCCTCCGATACTTCGGCCCCGGCGTTCACGCAAATTTACCTCTTCACGGAAAAAAGTAGCAACGCAAAAACTGAAAACCGAACACCGAACACCAAACACTGAAAACTGAACACTGAAAACTTATGCTAAAACTACACAACGCAATGTGGCCTGGCTTGGTTGGTAAAGGCGATGGCCCCGGGCAAGAACCGCCGATTTCGCTTGAACGGATGCTTCAGTTGACGGCCGCAGCGTCGGTCAACGGTCGCAAGTTTGACGGCATCGACTATTTTCTCTTCTTGCCGCATACCGATCCGCAGGCTAGCGACGCCGACATTCGCAAGATCGCCGATACGATCCAGAGCTATGGTTTCTCAGTTGGCTCGCTCGTCGCTCCGGTCTGGCCGGGGACGGTAGGCGATTCGGCAATGGGCGATCAAGCGGCTAGGGACAAATTCTTATCCGCAGTCAAAATGGCGTGTCGCATTGCCAAGATCTTTAACGAACATGGAATCCGAAAGTACGGTGTGATTCGCATCGACTCGGCCGAGTTCGGGGTCGAAAAATGGCGAGCCGATACCAAGGCCAACACGGCTAAGATTGTGGAAACATTCCGTGAAGCCGCCAAGATCGCATCGGATAGCGGTGAGCGACTCGCTGCGGAAGGCGAGATTTGCTGGGCGGGAATGCATTCATGGAAAGACATGCTCGATGTGCTCGAAGGTGTCGGCATGCCCAAGGCACTCGGTTTTCAAGCCGACCTAGCTCATACATACCTTTACCTGATGGGTTACAACGCGCCCGAATACGCTTTGTTGCATGAAGGCTACACAAGCGAGGAATTCTATGCGGCGTACGAAAAAATGACCGACAAATTGCGGCCATGGACGATCGATTTCCACGTCGCTCAAAATGACGGTGAAGTGCACGGCGCAGGCGATCACGATAAGACCGGCAAGCACTGCTTGGCGGACGATCCAAATGGCAAGCTCGACATCGTACGATGTTCGCAGTATTGGCTCAAAGATGCCGACAAGCGCGGGATCAAACACATCTGCTGGGACGGATGTATGTTTTCCAATGCCAAGCTCGAAACCGCATCGACTTGGAATACGATCTTGGACAAGATGATCCAAGTCGCCAATGCAGTGTAAGCCAACTCTCAACTCTCAAATCTCAAATCTCAATCATGACCAAGAAACCACTTCGCATCGGTATGATCGGTTACGGCTTTATGGGCCGAGCTCACTCGAACGGTTATTCCCAGGCCAACCACTTTTTTGACCTCGAGTACCAACCTGTTCTTCAAGCGGTCTGCGCTCGCAATCCTGAAAAGGCAAAGTCGTTTGCCGATCAATGGGGCTATGCATCGATCGAGTCCGACTGGCGAAAATTGCTCGATCGTAAAGATATCGATGCGGTCGACATTTGCACGCCGAACAACCTTCACAAGGAGATCGCGATCGCAGCCGCCCAGGCTGGCAAGATGATCTTGTGTGAGAAGCCGCTGGCGATGAATACGGCCGAAGGCGAAGAGATGTGTGCTGCGGTTGAAAAAGCGAAAGTCTTGAACACGGTTTGGTACAACTACCGAAGAATCCCGGCGGTCACGATGGCCAAGGAGTTGATTGAACGAGGACTGCTCGGCCGAATCTTTCACTATCGGTCGCAGTTCTTGCAAGACTGGACGATCAACGCCGATGTTCCGCTTGGCGGCGCGGCGACATGGCGATTGGATGTCGAAGCGGCTGGCAGCGGCGTGACCGGCGACTTGCTCGCCCACTGTATCGATACTGCGATTTGGCTCAACGGCTCCATCGACTCGCTTTCCGCGATGACAGAGACGTTTGTCAAAGAACGCAAGCACGCATTGACTGGCGAAAAGAAAGCTGTCGGGATCGACGATGCGGCTGTCTTCATGGCTCGATTCAAGAATGGGTCGATGGCAACGTTTGAATCGACACGTTACGCGCGTGGCCACAAGGCTCTTTACACGTTTGAAATCAACGGCGAAAACATGTCGCTGGCCTGGGACTTGCATGACCTGCATCGCTTGAAGATTTTTGATTATCGCGATGAAGGGCCGCTTCGAGGCTGGAAGAGCGTTCATGTTTCCGACAGCGACCATCCGTATATGAAGAACTGGTGGGTTCCAGGTTTACAAATCGGCTATGAACATTCGTTCGTCCATCAAGTCGCCGATTTCTTGAAGGGCGTCGAGACCGGATCCTCGATCAGCCCAACTTTCCGCGACGCGCTCGAAACCCAAAAAGTCTGCGACGCCATCCTATCCAGTGCCAAAGACGGCCAGTGGAAGGACATCAAGTAGCCCAAGAGCCGGAAGCGTAAGCGACGAACAACCCCGGCGATCCGCAATAACTGCGGAAAAAGTTAGACAAATACGAGACCATCGCGCATCTTAGGA
>JANPLJ010000816.1:0-3038 GCA_031426475.1 Pirellulaceae bacterium
AATTCTTCGAATTCATCTGACGATCAGGCTTTGTCAAGCATTCAGAACCCTTGGATCAAACAACTTCGGCGGCTTCACCAGTCGGCCGATCGCAAGGCTCAGCAGATGTTTCTCTGCGAGGGAACGCATCTTCTTCAAGAAGCAATCGCCACCCACTGGCCGATCGAAGCGGTTTGCTTCACGGAGCAGTGGGCTAGTAAGCATCAAGGATTAATGGAATCGCTTTTCCCAAACACTCGGCGACAACTCGTTTCACAACAGGTCTTGAATCACCTCGCGACGACGGAACATCCCGATGGCGTGATCGCGATAGCCCGGTTCCGAGGGAGCTTGTCGGTGAATGCGAACGTTACACTCGGACTTGGCGTCGAAACACTTCAAGAACCAGGGAATCTAGGGGTATTGATTCGAGCTTCCGTCGCGACGGCGGCGGACGGTATTTGGGTGTCTCCAGACAGTGTCGATCCAGTACATCCCAAAGTTCTTCGCGCTTCGGCGGGACAGTGGTTTCGCCAATCCATTGTGACAACACCGATGCAGCCTTGGATCGAGAAATGTCGCTTGCAAAAGATTCAGATCTTGGCAGCCGCATCGGGCGGTCGTTCGTACTGGGATTTTGACCTAACCAAGCCAACCGTTTTCTTGCTCGGTAACGAAGGGGCAGGATTGACCCAACCGACGATAGAGCTCGCCGACGATGTTGTCTCAATCCCGATGGCCACAGGTGTCGAATCGCTCAACGTGGGCACAACAGGCGCGCTACTGCTGTACGAAGCCATGCGTCAACGCAACGAGCCGGAAGCGTAAGCGACGAATCTGAAACGCAACGAAGGCTCGCAGGAATGACTTGATCGACATTGAAAAATGCGATTGATTCATAGGGTCCTTCGCTTACGCTTCAGGCTCTTGTCGCCGTGGATCCACTAGGGGAGTTTCTACTCCTGCCCGTCTAAAATGTCGCCTTCGGAGAGCATTCGCAGTCCTTTACGGCTCAGTGTTTCCAAGGCGCCTTCGGTATTGTCGACCATAATCGCCACCGCTGGCTCGCCTCGCGGTCGAATGATCAGCGGATAAGCCTGAATGATATTGATTTCGGCTTGAAGAAGCGCGGTGCAGATCTGCAACAGCGGCTGGTTGCCTGCCGGGAGCTCGACACCGATCAAATCGCTTTCGATGATCGCCAGCCCCGCACGTTCGAGAATCTCTCGACCACGTTCTGGCTGGGAGACAAGAAAACGCACGAATGCGCACTCGGCGGAATCGTTGATAGAAAGGGCTACGATTCGAATTCCCGTGTTCTCGAACCGCCGAACGACCTCCAAAAGCTGGCCGACACGATTTTCCAAGAATACCGTAAATTGTCGGATTGTCGGATAGTTTCGTCCGCGCATTGTCTCAAACGACGTCGACGATCCCTCGCCGGTACTCATATGCGGTGCTTTCTGTTCTTCTAAAACGAGTGGCTATTGACTTCGATTGGCCCGTTCCAAAAACGCTTGCCAGGGGCATGGTATACGATGTTTTGGCCTTTGGTCAATCAAAAAGGCTCGAACTAGCGAAAAGAAGACGCCAATAGGACAAATAAGAGAAAATTGTCGTGCCGGGTGAGCGCTCGTGCCACAACTTGGCTCGTCCAACTGGAGCAAAGGCGAACAGCCGTCTCGCTTTCGAGACTACCGTAGGCCGGAACAAGCAGCTAATTGCGTTCGTCAGTTTGAGAAAGATAGTCTGCGCTGTTCCGGCAATCGGAAACTTCGCGGTTCTGCCGGAACGGCGTCGCCAACGATTTATTCAACATCCAAGTTTGCTAGCGACTTGTTCCGGCCTACTAAACTTAGGCCTATTCATCCAACGCCACTATTTCGCCGCCATCCCGCGTCCCCAACGCTCTCCAAATTTCAAGATCGATATTATCGGTAATGAAACGGGTGTTACCATCACCAAACGAAACGTTCACGCCGCCGACGTGATAGCTACGCGGCGCGATGATCGCATGTTCTCCTGGCGCGTCTACTGTCGCACTCCAGGTTCCACAATCCGAATTTTTCCAGTTAGGCGACGCGACGTGATTGTACATCGTGCTTGAATAGAAACCAAACGGCCAGCCGTTTGAAAAGTCCGAACCAGGAAGCCATCTACCAGCAGAATTGAAATTATTGACATTGGCCGCCGGAAC
The DNA here is from genome assembly GCA_031426475.1 of Pirellulaceae bacterium. GTDB lineage: Bacteria > Planctomycetota > Planctomycetia > Pirellulales > Pirellulaceae > JAIYDQ01. Next base: position 2,177 of record JANPLJ010000816.1, read on the forward strand.
GTATGACTCGCAGTTGGCTTTCATTACGTCGGGATCGATCAATCCATTCTGGCGATTTGGCATGGTGATAACATCGGTACGCCCAGGTTTCGACGTGGTCACGTTGTTGCCACTACCCATGATTCTTTCAGAAAAGATAACCGTGTTCGACAATCCGTCCAGGAATGCCGACGTCATCAATCCTTCTCCAATGGTGAAGGCGCCATTTCCTCGGCACGACAAATTTCCTTTGGGAGTTGCTATCGTTGCGTCATAAACGTTGTTGGCGGTTGTGCTCTGCGCTCCGCCAAAAGGTGTGCTTCCACCAAAATTGTAGCGATAGTTATTCTCGCTAATCTTTCTTCTAGCATTCGCTTCAGAGGGGCAGATGAAGAGACTGGCTGCGTTCGCATAGGCTTTGTAATTCGCATTCACTGGTATCCCATTCGAGGTCATTCGCACAGCCGTCGGCTTGGCGAAGTCGATCAGGTTGTAAACATTCTGCTGCTCCATGAACGGAAGGATGGCTACGTGAACCGAACGAAACCCCGTGTGAGCACCAGTAGTTGGCACGTTGTTGTAGTTCGTGTAACTCGCTTGCACTGTCTGGCCGAGTACGAAGTCCGGTTGGAATCTACCAGCAGGAAGGACTTTATAAGCAGCTTCGTAGTTAAAGCATGCCAAGCCAATCTGACGAAGAGCGCTCGTACATTGCATCCGTCGAGCAGCTTCCCGAGCCTGCTGGATTGCCGGCAACAACAGTCCGGCCAAGATGCCGATAATTGCGATCACCACGAGGAGCTCAATTAACGTAAACGCCTTCGATCGCCCAACATTTGCTTTTGACATCTGCCGATGATCCTTTGATACAAGCACATAAACG
>JANPLJ010000817.1:0-13419 GCA_031426475.1 Pirellulaceae bacterium
CAACCGGGCCAAGCAATGAAATGGCGGTCGCACCTTTGAGCGAAGATCGTATTGCCAGTGCGCCCAGGATCAGTCCAATCAACATGGAACCGCCATCTCCGAGAAACACCTTCGCCGGCGGAAAGTTATAGACAAGGAATCCAAGTAGAGCGCCGGCCAGTCCAGCTGCCAGTGCACCTTCGAGAGGTTGCCCGCCCAACGTAGCCATCGCCGCAATCCCGGTACTTGCGATCCATCCAACACTGGAACAAAGTCCGTCAGCACCGTCGATCAAGTTCAGCGAGTTGATCGTCAGAAGAAGCCACAAGACCGAGAGGGGGACCATCAGTAGAGCCAAATTGACTTCCAGTCCGAATACGTCGATCGCAGACATTCGATATCCGCTCCAAACCATCCATATAGCAATGGCAATTTGGCCAAGCAGCTTTTGCCTTCCCCGCAATGTATATCGATCGTCGATCATTCCTAATGCAACAATGGCAATCGCGCCGACCGACAACCCGACCAGTGGCCATGGGTCATTCCAAAATCGACTGCGTATCCCCTCGACGAACAACGGAGCAAAAAAAGCCGCGATCAAGCTGCTAGCAAGAATCGTGGGGCCTCCGCAAAGGGCGATCGGTTCACGATGGAGTTTACGGTGCGCGTCAGGATGATCCACCATACCAATGGCAAGGGCGAACCGACGACATACCGGAGTCAGTAGAACGCTTAGAACAAACGCGCCAACCAAGGCAACTAGCTGATAGAACATGCGTAGCTCATCTCGAACGAGTTAGGACCGGTCAGGTCGCACAAGCGATAGACCTTGACTTGCCGAAGACATCGAAGTTTCCGGCTGAGTCCCCTCAGTTTGATTTATCCGAGCAACCGCGTAAAGTGGCGCCGTATGAACATTTTTCAACCCGAAAGAAGTAAGGGGAACCCAACCGCTACAATTCGCCCAAAGCGACAGAATTTCGGGCTAGTATTGCATGCATAACCGTTAAACTTAGTAAACCTTTCGCCACAGAGGGGGATCTTGAAGAAAAAATAATGTGCAAGTCTCAAGGTGCATTGGGCGGATCTTGGGTATCGGGTTCTAGAAGTGGCAATTCTTGGGCATCCGTAGGTTTCGGTGGTAGATTCAGATCGGGGCCAATCTCCGATTCGTCCATACCATCCAATCGAACCACAATAATCGACGCTTCCGAGGATTGGCTAGCCTTCGGTTCGACTTCCAAATGAGCTACCCTGGCATCCGTCCAGCCGATCAGTATTGCTTCGCCGACACCAAACGACTGTCGCATCGCGATCTTTGCGAGCGGCCTTTCGATTTCTAACGCGTGTTCCAATTTTGGCGATGATGCCGTTCGTACGGTTCGCCATGCAGCGAACGGAACGATCGATTCTCGCTCGGGTACTGATGTGTTTAACACAAGGCTGGCCGATTCGGCCAGGCGAACTCGTCCGTCGGATTGTTTGCTAAGTTCGCCAATCCAGGCGCTACACAGCTTTCCATCGATGGATCTGGCCATGACTCCAGCCTCGCGAAGCGTCAAGTTCGTTGAATTGCGATATCGAATACTCGAGGGATCTGACTCATCCCAGGCGATAGAAATCGATCCCCCAAGGTCTTGAATCTCTTCGCCCTTCAAAAAGCTTGTCGAGTTGGAACGAACGGGAAAGACGCCCAATCCAGCTCCCGTCTCTTCGGCATAATTGTACCGAAGTTCCTTTCTTTCCTGTTGTGTTGCCGAGCTTCGTTGTCCCGGCAGACTCACAGGCAACACTATTCCTTCGTTGCTCGGATATCTCGCTCGATATTGAGTAGACAACGATGTGTAAAGCGAAACGTAGCTTGACAGGTGTCCGCGCTGATATCCGCTTTTGAGTTCGAAGAGGCTCAACGTTGATTGCGAGCGAGAAAACCCGATATCCAATTGAACCGCTCGAGCGATCATCACGGCTCCTACGATCGCGATGCACGGCGCTGCTAACCAAGCCAATTCGACTCGTCCAACCAAGCGAAAGAAAAGCCAATTAAGAGGAACCAGAACGACCAAGTATCCAATCAACAGCAGCAGGATCGTTTTGATTCGTGGGACTTGAATGCCAGACGCTTGCTGAAGCGAGGTCAGGGCGATCTTACCTATCCCTGACGTTGAATCATTTTCGATCTCGGCGAAGCCTTGATTACGGATGGCCGCGGCGGGGTGTTTTGACGAAGCTCTATTTCGAACCGCCTTCGAAGTTCTATCATCGCGATGGAAAACAGGATCGATCATCGGATTCTTCCAAATTGGAATCGACGATCCCAGGTCACGCCCCATCAAGCGGACTTTGCTCACGTAGGAAGGATCGCGTTCTGCACCAGATAAGAGGCCCGCAAAGCACATTTCTCCGGATAACAGCCCCTGTTCTTTCCATACTCGCGAGGGTCGATGCAGCAATGCTCCATTGAAAAAACTTCCAAAGCTTGGCCAACGAATCATCATCGATTCACCTAAGGAGAACGTAGTCATCACAACGCGACCTCCTCCCACGAAACGTTCTGCTACCAAACCTTCACATCCGTTAACCCACCGTGCGCCAGTTGCCAGGTCGCCATCAATGGATGGTGGCTCGCGATCGACTGGCAAGTTGATGCCACTGAAGATCTCTTCTCCGTGACGAGTGATCGTCCAGAGGTCGCTAAATTTCTGCCAGCGACTGCTATCAAATTTGCCCGCTCGTACGTTCTTGATGGGCAAATAGTCTGATAGAAAAGTGTTCTTTAGCGACGCCTGCGCTTCGGGACCATTGATGATCAACTGGCCCCCAAAATGTAGCCAGTCCACAAGCGCCGTCTGTTGCTTTTCAAGCAAAGCTGATGCAGCGCAATCGTTCCACAGAAGGTGGCTCGTCGATGTCCAAGTCGTCAAACGGGTCGGCAAGTTGTTCTGCGCATCGCTTTGAGCAATTTGCACAACGCGAAACGGATTGATTGGCTCATCAACCAGATCCGCTGTCGAGGACCAGATCACGGACGATAGGCCATTCAAGAATTGAAACCTCGCTGGATTTTGCGATAGCACAACAAAGTAATACTGATAGTCCGGCATTGTCGCAACCGGATAAGCTTCCTCGCGAATAGCCGCGCCCAACATTCGAGGAAGATAGGACGCACGAATCGATGACTTTTTCAATTCGAAGCCGCCCGGCAATCGAGGAAAAAACATCTCGAGGGCTAACTGCTTTCGCTGGCCGCGAGCCAAGCTGATACGTCTTTCAAACTTGATCGATTCGTTAAGTCCAGGCGGCGCGATCGGTCGGAATGGAAACGCTCGTTCGATTGCCGAGCAATTTACCAAGAGGGCTTCATCAGACTCGTTGGCTCGAACGCTTTGCTGCATTTCGTACCAGTGTCCAGGTTTCATGACGAGTCCTTCACCCTCGCTTGACCCAGGAAGGGACTGAAGCGCAGTCAATTCAAGTCTGGGTGGCGGCTGCTTTTCTAATCCATCCGATTTAGCATTCTCTTCTTTTGCAGATTGGGGAAGCTGGCATCCACGACATCCGGGTACCAAAACGATAAAGAGAATTAGGGAGAGCCACTTACCGATCGAAGAATCGCGAGACGCGCTTTGCAATGCGATCGAATGAAGTGCTTTCGAGGTCCACGACCGTTTATCAATGCTGGAATCCATCATTCCATACATCGTAATAGATTGCCGAAGCAAGGATGAGGGGGACGGCCCTGAAACGCCAACCGATTTCGTCTAGGCCTCACGTTCAACCGCAGAAATTGCGAGCCGCTCAAGAAACTGGCAATCTGGGCTCGAACAGGATGCTCTCAGGCACTCAATCGCTTCTTCGCTCAACTGACGTGTTCGAACTCGACAATATTCGCCGACTCGATAACGATCTAGGAGATTTCTGACTCGGTCGAACGCCGATGCACCCTTCGATGCAAGGCTTTCCAAGAGTGCTTTCCGATCGCGTTCGTCGCATACATCCAGCAAACGAATGAGAGGTAGTGTGGACTTGCCGGACGCAAAATCACCTCCGATGGCTTTTCCAAGCCGATCGCCCGATCCCCAATAATCGAGACAATCGTCGTGAACTTGGAATGCAGTACCGAGCTTCCAACCAAAAGTATGAAATGCTTCACATTGTTTTTTGTCGCCACCTGCGCTCCACGCACCGAGAGCACAGCTGACCGCACATAAGCTGCCGGTCTTCTGCCCAATCATGAACAGGTAATCGTCGATCGTCAAGGAAAGATCGTTGGCTGAAACATTTTGACGAATCTCTCCTTCGCAAACCTCTTTGGCGGCTCGAGCAATCCAACGGCCTGGAATTGTCGATTCACCTTCATTAACCAAGGCGTAAGCTTGAGTAAACAACCAATCGCCGATGAGGATACTGTCGTGGACGTTGGATTGACAATGCAGCGACGGCCTATGCCGTCGCACGACTGCGTTGTCCAGGATGTCATCGTGGACAAGTGTCGCGGTATGAACTAGCTCAACGGCCGTTGCTGCACGGATCGAATCTTCGTTAATCTCTCCCTGAGCTCGAGCAGAGAGCAGAACAAGTGCAGGCCGCAACCGCTTTCCGCCCAGTTCTGAAACGTATTTCAAAAGCTCATGAACCTCCGGATGCCGACTCGCCAACTGTTCTCGAATAAAGGCTTCGACTCGAACGAGCGGTTCTTGAATCGACGACGTAACGGACGCTAACTCACGCACGTAATCCAGTTTGGGCTCTTTCGGCGTTTGAATTCCGAATAGCGGGTTATTCGCGTTGAAGGCGATCGACGTCATCGTAAGATTCCTCAATCCTGATTTCGCTGATATAGTCCACCAGCTCCACCGTCTTTAAACCAAAGCCCTACATGGACGATCTCCATCGATCGGTCGAGAGCTTTGCACATATCGTAAACCGTCAATGCTGAAATACTGGCAGCAACCAAAGCTTCCATTTCAACCCCCGTCTTGCCCGTTGCTCGAACCTCGGCAGTCCATTCCAATTCGCATTCACCCGTCCACTCAGAATCTAATTGAATCCGATCGAGCGGCAAAAGGTGGCACAGAGGTATCAGGCTTGATGTTTGTTTGCCAGCCTGAATCCCAGCGATCCTCGCAATATTCAGGACGTCGCCTTTGGCAATTTCGGAATTTCGAATCGCGTCAGCCACCATTTTCGACATTTTTAGACGGCTTTTTGCGATCGCGATCCTCGCCGTAACAGGCTTTCCCCCAACATCGACCATTTTGGCGCGACCGTCGGAATCCAAATGAGTAAAGGTTGTAAAGGTCATGGACGAGCCCTATTCAAAATAACGCACCCGTAAGGGCCACAGGTCAACCGTATACGATCCGAGATTGTAACAATTGAAACTGGACCGTTGGGGATCGGCTCTAATTTCCATCATTCCAACGAACCGAGGCTCCCTGTAGCCGAATTCGTCAGAATTCGTCAGAAGCTCAAGAAATACCGCTGCTTCGATTGGTCCAAAGTTTGAAAACTTCGGCGAAACGGCCATCACCCGACTTTGACCAGCTTCGTAACTCTCCCCGTCGCAACCCATTCAACTACAAAAATATCCCCATTTTTGTCAAAGCAGGCATCGTGCGGATGCACGAAACGGCCGGGCAGCCACGCGTCACGTTGCTTTCGCATCGCAAAGTTATCGGCAAGTACCTTTTCGCGCCAAGCAGGGTCGTCACCCAGTTGGACGATCGGTTGATTGTCCGCTCCAAGAATCGTGACCCGAGCATGCAGATCGGGTACTAACAGCAGCTCACCCTTGGAATCGATATCGGCAGGAAACAAAAAGCCATCTTGTGTACGAACATGGTTGCCATTCATGTCGAACCATTGAAGTCGCTTGTTGGCACGGTCCGCAACCACTAGCTTCGGTGTCCCGTCACGATCATCTAACCACTGTCCATGCGGAGTTCGAAACTTGCCGTTCTCTTCGCCTGGTCCGCCAATTGCTTTTACAAATCGATTGTCTTTGTCGTAGTGAAATAGGTAACCACTTCCATAGCCGTCGCCAAGATAATAACCACCGTCAGGCCGGAAGGATGCGTTCGTTGGACGATAGGTGAGTTTCGGGTTTTTATCCCAAAGATGTGAATCGGCATTTAGTACATCCTTGCCTTTCTGCCAAACAATTTCACCTTTCAAAGTCATCTTTGTGAATGCCATCGCCGAATTGGCGGGCGAGAGGTAGAGGAATTCTTCGCTACCTTCCAAGCGAATATCGATACCGTGTCCGCTCGCAACACTTCGCGCCGACTTCCCATTCGCGATGGTCATCTCGGCCCCCATCGAACGTACGAATTTTCCATTCGAATCGAAGACAAACAGTGAGCCAGGATTGCCGGAGTGCGTTATGTAGATCAAGCCTTCGCGATCAATTGTCACACCATGCGATGCGTTGCCATAGCTATGATCCGCGGGCAAGTTTGCATTCCCCCAATCATGATGGCACTCATAGGTATGCTCGCCAGAGCCAACTCGCGGTAGAGCAGTACCAGCCTTGTCGGTTGCATTCAAAATCATCGGCGACAACACGGTTGCTGCGGTCGCCATCGTTGTGGTCTTCAGGAAGTCGCGCCGCACGGTGCCGGATGATTCGAGTTGGCTAGGTGACAACGAAGGGGAAACGGTATCTTTGGATCGATTTCGCGGCATGTCAAACTCGCAGTGAAGGTTTAGGGATACAGCCTCATCAAGATAACAAGCATTGCGTCGCCAAACCAGTAACAAGAGCCTGAAGCGTAGCAGGACTAATCATTGCAAGTAGCCACGTTCGCCAGAACGTGGTGAGCCGCTTTGAGTTACAGCCACGTTCTGGCGAACGTAGCTACGACAGTCTGTTTTTTCGCACTACGATGTAACTCAACGCATTGTCTTCGTTTACGCAAATATTGACTAAGACGAATGAATAATCCGGGCTAGGTCTGCATCCCGACCGCGTTGATGATCATCCGCGTAAACCAGCTCGTAATGCTAATTTCGGATTCGCCGTTCCAAGACCACATGTTGCGAACGATGTCGGTTACAAGAAGCCCAGACAGGCCCAACATCATCACGATTAACAAGAGCGTTCCGACTTGCCAAAACGCCAGCGGAACTTCCAGCGTTCCTCGATAGGCCGCGGCACTCGCACCCACTCCGGTCGCCACTGCTGCCTCGTCGAAACCACCATCCAAGAAGCCACCCTCGCCACCGGGCATACCAAGATCGTCATTTCCAAAACCACTGCCAAGGTCGTTTGAATCCTCGATTTCAATAACCTGAGATCCACTGTCTTCCTCGATTTCCATTCCACCGGACGGCGAGAGCTGAAAATCCTCGGCCCCCGAGAAATCGACGTTGCTGAGGCCTGCTCCAGAACCACCGGGAGGAATATCGCTGCCGAGATTTAGTCCAGAAATACCAGACCCGCCGAGATCGATCGGGTCGTCTTCCAGGGAAATTCCGCTATCCGACGGGGCCATCAGATTGATACCGCTGTCCGCATTGAGTCCGAGGTCGCTATTGCTGCCGAGCACCAAATCGTCGTTGTCGTCGGATGCCAGTTGCAGTTCGCCACCCAAATCGAGGTCCTCATCGCTACCACCGAAAATATCTGGCGAACCACCTTGGGATTGTGTCTTGAGATTGAGATCCGAACCGCCAATCACATCGGATTTCGCTGGCGTAGGTTTGGAAGCGGAGGGTTTCGAAGGTGCAACATCCGAAGGGGAGTCGTCTGCTAAGCGAAGCTCGCTGCCAAGCCCCAGGTCGCTAGAACTTCCGAGGTTGCTGCCGGGACCGAGCGAGAGCGAACTGGCATCGATTTCCATCTCGCCGCTGTCGTCATCGGCAAGGGAAAAAACGTCGTCGTCTCCATCGGCCGGTGCTGGTGTGTTGCGATTCACCAATCGCAAGCCGCTTCCACTGCTGGGATCGGCGACCAACGAAACATCGCTCCCAAAGTCTGGGGCGTCGGCGTCGAGCTGAAGATCGCTATTACTCGATGCGACGTTCGAGCCATGGAGGATACCGCTTTTTGAAGATTCGCCTGGGCGTTCGGAAATCAAGATCGATGAACCGCCCGCGTTGTCGTCCAAAACGTCCCCAGAAAGCTCTCGCTGGACTCGCTCAATCTCATCCGATTTGAATTTCCAGCTTGTTCCATCGCGAAATCCAAAGATTTCGCCTCGCGAACGCATTTCGATGAGCTCGTTCGCGGATACCCCGAGGAGCTTGGCGGATTCCTCCAGTGAAAGGTAGCTGGCCATACGTTAATTGTTCTGTGAGGGAGCGAGAAGGAAAGTGGGGGAAATCGACAAAAATGCGAAAAGCGCAGACATTTACTGCCCGCATATTGAATAAAGCGTAATCGACATCGCAGTCAGAATCCAGCATTCCCACAAAGCGATACTCGATTTCTCGAATGATTTTAATCAAAAGTCCTGTTATAACGGGAAGCGGATCGGTGCAAACCGTCCCGTGAAGTGCGAGAATTCTCAGAAGAACCGGACGGCTCGCGCCGTTCCGATTCCAATGCATCGCCTACGTCCGTGTCATTTCAGCCTGCTAGGCAGCGAATCGCTTTTCGCCATCGACGAAACTCGCGACAACTCGGCCGGTCAGCTCGGTCCCGTGCAGTGGGGTATTATAGGCCTTCGTCTGCATAGCAGGAGCGTCCACCGTCCACCGGCAGTCTGGATCGATCAAGACAAAATCCGCCGGCTTACCTTTCGAAAGGGTTCCTGCCGGGATCCCAAGAAGTTTCGCGGGATTCCAGCTAAGCTTCGCAAACAAACCAAGCCAATCGAGGATGCCCGGCTGAATGAGATGGGTAACGACCTGGCCCAGAGTTGTCTCCAACGAAACCATCCCAAAAGGAGCTGCATCTAACTCTTGCATCTTCTTTTCAAGCGAACACGGACGATGCCCGCTCGAGATTATGTCGATCGTGCCATCGGACAAACCGGACAGGCAAGCCGCAACATGAATCCTGGAACGCATTGGCGGGTTGATTTTGCAATTGGAATCGAAGGACCGTAATTGCTCGTCCAGCATGTGCGCATTGGCGATATAGATTCCGGTCGTGAAGGGAAGGCTTCGGCCACGCGCACGACGACAAAGTTCCACGCTTCCTTGCGTCGATATGCTCAACAAATGCAGCCGACCACCGGTGGCTTCGACCAGTCGTAGATCGCGAGCTGTGGCTAGATCTTCTGCTTCAGCAGGCATCGGAGGCAGGCCGAGTACTAACTGAGTCATATCCTCGTGCATCACTCCGCCTCGCGACAGGGCTTTCACTTCGGGATGATCCAAAACGGGACGATCAAACATCGAGCAATACTCGAGGGCACGTCGCATCAAGGCGGTGTTGTCGATGGCTCGAGGTGCGTCGCTAAGCGCCACAACGCCCGCCTCGACCAGCGAACCGATCTCCGCCAATTCTTCACCTTTGCGTTCTTTGCTAACGCAACCGAGCGGATAAAGTCGAGCCAACGATGCGCGTGCGGCCTTTTGAAGAACGAACTGAACGCTCGCCGGCGAATCGATCGGCGGTTGAGTATCGGATGACATCGCAATCGATGTAAAGCCACCAGCCAACGCTGACATCAAACCTGTTGTCAGTGTTTCGTCCTCTTCGCGTCCCGGTTCGCCAAACACGGTACCTAGATCGACAAATCCCGGTCCACCGATTAAGCCACGTGCATCGAGTTTCTCTACATGAGATGGAAGCTCGCCATCGAGCACATCGATTCCAGCAAATCGACCATCGATTACTAACAAACGCGCGACGCGATCGATGTTCGACGCGGGATCGATCCATCTGGCGTTTTCAATTAACCAGCAATTGTTCATCGAACCGCTCTCTTTCCGAGCAACAGCCAAAGAACGGCCATTCGAATCGATATGCCGTTGGTAACCTGCTTGAGTATCACCGAATGCGGGCCGTCTGCGACTTCGGGCGTCAATTCCACGCCGCGATTGATCGGCCCAGGAGCCATAATCAAGATGTCCGACTTGCTGCGTTTCATGCGTTCGTTGGTCATGGCGTAAAGAAGGGCATATTCATGGACCGAAGGAAACGGCCGGATTGCCTGGCGTTCAAACTGAATACGCAGCAAATTGAGAACATCACAACGCGGCAGGATGTCATCGAGACTGTATGCGACTTCAACACCAAATTTTTCCCAGGTCTTTGAAACCAACGTCGCAGGTCCACATACGATCGGCTTGGCGCCCAACTTGAGCAAGCCCCAGATATTAGAACGAGCCGTTCGACTGTGCGCAATGTCTCCGACCAACGCTACTGTCAGCCCTTCTATGCTTCCACGCTTCTGGCGAATCGTGCACAAATCTAGCAAACCTTGCGTCGGATGCTCGTGTGGACCGTCGCCTGCATTGATCACAGCCCCATCCAGATGACGGGCCAGCAAATGCGGAGTGCCAGGAGTCGCATGCCGAACAACAACCGCATCGACGCCCATCGCTTCGATCGTCTTCGCTGTGTCGATAAACGTTTCACCTTTCGAGACGCTTGATCCGCTCGAAGAAAACTCCACCGTATCCGCCCCTAATCGCTTGGCAGCCAACGAAAAACTGTTTCGGGTGCGCGTGCTGTTTTCGAAGAAAAGATTGGCTACCGTTCTCCCTTTCAACAAATCTAACTTGATTCGCCCGCCCTCGGTCGCCGTGTGCAATTGCTCGGCCAGGTCGAGAATCAACGTGATTTCCTCTGCCGAGAGATCTTCCAGGCCTAGCAAATGCCGATGCCGCCAATTTTCGGGCACCGACGTCGGGAACGCAACGCTCATAGTTTTGCTAGATGAAATAGCTTGGCACAGGAATGGATATACGATGCGAAGACTCTTGGAATTCGCTTGGCGTCCGAATTGTAACGGATCGCTTCGAGAACATCGAGACGCAATACGATTGCCCGGCAGCCGCTACGCAAGATCGACGTGCCATAACAACGAATACCCCTGAGACGGACTGCGGGATGTCCGTCTCAAGGGTAATTCGTGCTAACGGCGGAATTCACCGAATCGAAGAGAGACTTCTGAACGTTGGATTTAACGTTGGATTTAAACTCACGGTTATCGAGCGAACTGACCTTTGCGAGAAGTCGACGGAACGATCGAACCCGCTGTAATGACTTCGCTCTGAACAGGCCCCAATTGCCCATCCGCATCGTGTGGCTTCATGATTTCGGCATTGGATCGACCTCGAAGCAAGTGCTTGGGCACAGGTTTCACATCGACTCTGGCAAGGCTAAGTTCTTGGCTACCAAGGGATCGAAGCGAATAAGTGACCTTCACCGGGGCAACGATCTCTTCCTGAGGAACCGATCGGGCCTCGTCTGTGAAGGGATTGCCAAGCTTCCTCGGAGATGGAGCGTTCAGCGGAGGCGACGCAATCGGGTCGGGAATCGGCTCGGGGACTGGAGATTCGTTGAGCGAACCTGACGAACCGCCGTGCCTATGTTGCAAGGGTTCCGAATGACTATGGGACGGACTGGCGTTGTATTGCATGATCGATCCATGGGATTCATAGCCGGAATCGCTCAACGTTGAGAAACCTTCAGTCCCGCAATCGATGCCGTCGCAAGATGCATCACATTTTGAAGCACAAGAACAGGCACTTCCCCGTAGGCGGAAAAAATGGTTCTCGAACCTTCCGGACGCTTTGTCTAGATAATCAAGCAACCCATTGCCAAGACCGCAAATTCGTGGTGTTTCGGTGCAGGTATCGCATGTTCCAGTCGCCTGGGCTGCACAGTCATTGCAGCCACATCCAGCGGAGACACAACGGGGCACGAAACCACCCAAAACCGCCGCCACGACGGCGAACGAGGCATAGCCGCGAATGACCCCCTGAGCGGTCATCCGCAATGGGTTTGAGAGCGAACCGAGCCAAGATGTTTGAGTTTGCATTGAGAGACTGTCCATAAGGCGGTTTCCTTCTTTGCCCCGAATAACTGATTTGATCTGCATAGGTGATCGAACCGACACGACCGTAAACCTCAGAGCTTTCGGAGTATGAGTTACAACCCCCCTGGGTCGCCCAAATTCCGCCTCTCAAGCTGGTTACCAGCATCCGCGGATTGGTTTTCAAGCGCGAATCGATGGTGCAAGCATTCTCGCCTGACAACGTATCTCCAAAGCGTTACAATCCGAAGGAAGTTCAAAGCCGTTTCCATGTTCTTTTTGATTTTAAAGCTGACCTATGCCGACCGCCAATCGCTTATCAAACCCGTTCGGAGCACGCGATATTCTTTCACTCCCCTCCGGAAACCTGGGAATTTATCGGTTGAGCCGCCTGGAAGATCAGGGGATCGCCGCGATCTCGAAACTCCCCTATTCGATTCGAATTCTGTTAGAAGCGGTTTTGCGAGCGTGTGATGGCTATGAAGTAACGCGCGAAGATGTTACGAACCTCGCACAATGGCAGGCCGCTAAGCCTGCCGAATTCGAAGTGCCTTTCAAACCGGCTCGCGTCGTCCTTCAAGATTTTACCGGCGTCCCCTGTGTCGTCGATTTGGCAGCCATGCGAGACGGAATGCGAGCTTTGGGTGGGGACCCCAAAAAGATCAATCCATTGATCCCCGTCGATCTCGTTATCGACCACTCGGTCCAAGTCGATTTCTTTGGCGGTGCTGATTCGCTAGCTCGAAATGTGGAAATCGAGTTTGAACGCAACAAGGAACGTTACGAGTTTCTGCGTTGGGGCCAGCAAGCGCTCGACAACTTTCGAGTGGTTCCGCCGAACACGGGCATCGTTCACCAAGTCAATTTGGAGTTCCTTGCGAACGTTGTCTTTACTGGCAAAGATGCGATCGGACCGGTAGCCTATCCAGATTCTTTGGTAGGCACAGACAGTCATACCACCATGATCAATGGGCTCGGCGTTCTAGGCTGGGGTGTCGGTGGTATCGAAGCAGAAGCCAACATGTTGGGGCAACCGCTTTACATGCTGATGCCGGAAGTGGTTGGATTTGAGTTGACCGGTCAGCTTCCGGCTGGATCTACGGCCACCGATATGGTCCTGCGGGTCACCGAGATTTTAAGAAAAGAAGGTGTTGTCAATAAGTTTGTGGAGTTCTTTGGTGCGGGTGTTTCCGGAATGCCGCTGGCGGATCGCGCTACGATCGCCAACATGGCGCCAGAATACGGGGCAACGATGGGGTTCTTTCCAGTCGACAACGAAACGTTGAACTTCATGCGCCGGACAGGCCGCAGTGCGGCGCTGGTCGATTTGGTGGAACGCTACATGAAGGAGCAAGGCTTGTTCCGAACCGATGCACCTTCGAGCATCGTTTATACCAAGACGCTCAAGCTCGACTTGTCGACCATCGAACCGGCTTTGGCTGGACCGAAGCGACCACAGGATCGTGTGGCACTGAAATCGTTGAAGCAATCGTTTGCAAAGGCG
>JANPLJ010000818.1:0-5493 GCA_031426475.1 Pirellulaceae bacterium
GTATTTTGCTTCATGAACTCCAACGATCTATTGATATTTTTCTTCGAGCACTAAATCAAGCTTCGAAAAGGATTCATCCATGGATGCGGCTTTTTCAAAGTGTCCTTTGGCTTGCTTTTTATTGGCGGAGTTGCTGCGTGCATCCGCATGGAGCAAGATGCCGCGAATCGCATGATCTATCGCGGTATCACCCATTTTTGGTTCGACGACTGCCATCAAGATGCCCATCGGTATTTTATCGTATGGGAATCGCTCGTTCTTCCCGGAGATCCGAAGAACGAGCACGTTCTCACTGGATTCCACCACCGCAGCTTTGCCGCCTGCGGAACCGTATTTGATTTCGTCCGACGACTTCAAAGCAGCGAAAGCTTCATTGGCAGCGGCAAGTCCTTTTTCATAAAGCTGCCCAAACCTATCAAGACGCCTCGCTTGTTCTTCGCGAGAATCCGTCTCTGAAAGGTCAAGTGCCTTCTGGATTTCTGTGCTGAATTTTGCAAAATCCCGTTGGCCCAAAGTTTTTCTGGCCGCATTCATCGCTTCAACCCACTCAGCTGCACTTGCATTCGCGTTCTTTACGTTTGACGTGTCTTCGACCATCTTCGAGTCGACGCTTACTTCAGGAACCTTCATAGGCTCGGATGCGATCGGGTCGGGCACTGATATCGGTTCGGGGGGCGGTATCGACGTATCGACAGCTTCTGCGGGCACCATGGATGCTTGGTCGTCGATCCCTAGCTTGGGCAATGGCCCAAGTTTCTCATTCGTTTGTGGCGTAACGCCAAGATTCATTCGAGACGGGTTTGCTTCATCAGCTACCTCGTTTTCTTCGGTAGCATTATTTGAATCCATCGCGTTGGGCTGGAACTTGTTCGCAAGCGAAGAACCATTTGCGTTTTTTGCGATTTGTCGACTTTGTTCCATCCGATTCGAAACAAACATCCATACACCTACCAAAACGACAACTAATGAACTACCGATAGCGATGCCAGCCGCGATCGCGTTCTTTTTTCGCCGATTGCGTCGAATCATCTCTTGCAGTTCACGCCCCGCATTGCGACCCGTCACTGGACGCTCGAGATTCAGTAGCGAGCCATTCGTAGCGGGAGCTCGATCGAGGTTTTCTGGAACATGAGAGGGCTGGATTTCGTTCCGAGAAGTCGGCTGGCCACTTCGGACCAACTCTGCGATTGCAACATGGCGCTCGGCCGACGTCTCTAGTTCGGGTTGTTCGGCGGGACGTTTCAGAAAATCGGCCATCGAAAATGGAGCACTCGGATCGCCGGGCGGGAAAAAAGCGGAGATACTCGATAACGATTCGCTAGGTGGAGTGGGAGCGGCTGCAGATACAGGCTTTTTCGTCAGCGATGCTTTAAGCTGAGCGTCGTAGGCTCGCTTTTTCTCGTCATCCAGGAGCGTTGCTCGCGCCTGTCGAACTACTTTCACGACTTGTTCGAATCCAGCCGGATCGGAGGTCCGATCGGCCGACTTGAGTTTCTCAATCGCAGATTCGACAGCATCCGCGATTGTCTTGCGATCCTGGAGCAATTCGTCCAAGCCGAGAATCGTGTATAGGTTCAGGCGTTTCGGCTTGGCTGATAGCACTAGGTATCGTTGGACCAATGTAGCGATCTCGGCCATTTCGCGATTCCCGCACCTCCAAAAAAGTAATCGTATCAAACCCCTATTCTAGTCAAGTTTTCTGATTGCGATATGCTCTTTCTGTCGGTGGCTTCATCTTCGGCTTGTTCACAATCAGTTTGTGGCTTTGATTGCCCAGCAGGTCATCCAGTCGCGTTCGAAGCTCTGGATTGATGTCCACCCGATGCTTTCCGCTTCGAATATGGATAACTTCGCCATCCACCAAGCGAAGGGCCACCATCACCTCGCGCGGCCCCGGGTAGCCGCGGAGAATATCTCGAAGGCGTGTAAAGGCGTCTTCGGCATGCTGCGTCGAATCGACGAAGACTTGGATTCCACTGGTAAATCGCGAATCCGCTTCGGCAATAGGAATCACTTCGTTCACGATCAAATTAGCTTCATCGCCGCCTCCGCGTCGGTCCACTGCGCCGCGTAGCAGTACGACCGCGTCCGCAGTGACGAGATGCCCCGACGTTGCGTAGCCATCTGGCCAAAGAATACATCGAACCGATCCATCGACGTCCTCGAGATCGAAGTTCGCATACTTGTTAGGTTGCCCCGGCTTAGGATGCTTCGTCATCGCCAACTTAATGGAACTGATCATCCCCCCTACCATCACTTCTTCGCGATCCTTGCATGTCTTCAATTGACTTGTGACATGCGAGCAAAACGCCTTCAGCGAAACTTCGAATTCTGCAAGGGGATGCGTCGTAAGGTAGTAGCCAAGCACCTCTTTTTCCGCCGCCAGAAGCACTCTTTCATCGAGTTCGGGAATGAGGGGAAGGGCAATCGCGGGTGCCGGATTCGTGTCGTTTGCATCCAAGAGATCGTCGAACAAACTCTTCTGCCCGCTCTTTCGATCGCGAAGCTTCGCCGCCCCACTTTGGATCGCTTTTTCGATTACAGCGAGCAATTGGGAACGCTTGGCACCAAAGCAATCCATCGCACCGCTTTTGACCAAAACTTCTAAGGTTGATTTGTTACAGGTCGACCCGTCAATCCGTTCACACAAATCGAAGATGTCGAGGAACGGTCCGTTCTTGGTACGTTCCGCAACGATCGCTTCTGCAGCGGCGTAACCGCAGCCTTTGATTGCGGTCAATCCAAAGCGAATCTTGCCATCGACCGCTCCAAATTCAGGCGTACTGGTTTGAACGCTCGGCGGCAGAACGGTTACCCCCATCCGTTGGCAGTCTTCTAGGTGTTCAACAAGCGAATCCTTCCGCTTGAAATTACGCCCGTCGATATCGCCCGTCAGCAACGCAGCCATAAATTCGACCGGAAAATGGGTCTTTAAATAAGCCGTTTGGTAAGCGATCAACGCATAGGCCGTCGAATGGCTCTTATTGAAACCATAGCCAGCGAATTTCAGGATCATCTCCCAAAATTCTTTGGCCTCTTTCGTCGTTAGCCCTTGTGACGTTGCTCCGGCAAGAAATTTTTCCTCGTTGGCTGCGATCAGTTCCTCTTTCTTTTTGCTGATCGCTTTGATGCATGTATACGCTTTTGCAAGCTCGATGCCACCCAATCGATTGAGGATTCGCATCACTTGCTCTTGATAGACCATCACCCCATTCGTCTCTTCCAAAATCTCTTTGAGAACTGGGTGAATGTAGTTGGCAGCCTTTCTCTTATGCTTCACGGCGACGTAGTCATCGACCATTCCACCCTCAAGCGGTCCTGGCCGATAGAGCGCAGCGGTTGCGATGATGTCGCTAAAACAGTCGGGTTTCATTCGCAACAAGAGGTCCCGAATACCGCCGCTTTCCAATTGAAACACGCCCTTGGTTTCGCCACGTTGCAATAGCGCATAGGTCGCTTTGCAATCCAACGGAAACTTGAAAGGATCGATTCGTTCGCCACGCGTCAGTTCGATCAGGTCAACCGTTTTCGAAAGGGTCGTCAAGTTCTTGAGTCCCAAGAAATCCATCTTGAGCAACCCGGCGGCCTCCACATCCCCCATCGACCACTGCGTGATAATGTCGTCCTTGCCCGAAACCCGCGACAACGGAACATACTCCGTGAGCGGCTGGTCGCCGATCACCACAGCGGCAGCATGCGTACCAATATTCCGCGCCGTACCTTCGAGCTTCTGCGCATAGTCGAGCAGCTCGCGAATCGTCGGATCGTTCTCGTAAAACTTCCGAAGATCTTCATTCTTAGCGATCGCATCGGCAATCGTGATCTTCAGCTCGTCGGGCACCATCTCGGTGATCTGGCCAACCAAAGTGAGCGGTAACCCTAAGACTCGGCCGACATCCTTGATCGCCGCCTTGGCCTTCATCGTTCCGAAGGTGCCGATTTGGGCAACGTTCGCTTCACCATATTTGTCTTTGACATAGCGAATAATCTCGCTCCGACGTTCTTGGCAAAAGTCGATATCGATATCGGGCGCTTCCAAACGACTCTCATCAAGAAATCGTTCGAACAGCAAGTCATACTTTATCGGACAAACATGGGAGAGATACAATGCAAAGCAGACCAACGCGCCAACACCGCTTCCACGCGCCGTCGCAGGGACATTGATCTCGCGAGCATAACGAACAAAGTCCCAAACGATCAAAAAGTAATTTGAGAAGCCTAGCTTTGCGATCACGGCGAGCTCGCGATTCAATCGATTTTGCACTTCTTCCGAAAACTCGCCGCCAGGAAGCATGTGCTCGTTGCCTGCGTAACGTTCCTTGAGACCAACGACGCAAAGCTCACGAAGATAGTCGTCGGGCGTTCGATCGGCCGGAATCGCAAATGTCGGGAAGTATCGATTGCCAAGTTCCAAATCGATATCCACTGAATCCGCAATTTGTTGCGAACGCGCTACGGCGTCTTCCAAGCCAGGGAAATGCGAATACATTTCCTCGGGCGATCGCAAGTAGAACTGATCGCCCTCCATGTGCATTCGATTGCGATCCGTTTTGAAGCGTCCGGTACTGATGCACAACAGTACGTCCTGAGCGTCCGCATCTTCGCGATCGACATAGTGCGCATCGCTGGTCGCGACAACCGGAAGGCCCACGCGTTTCGCGATATCGACCGCCCCCTCTAATTGGCGACGTTGGATCTCCAAGCCATTGTTCATGACTTCTATGAAAAAGCGGTCGCGGAAAGTCTTTTCAAACCACTGTGCGACCTCAATTGCCTCTCGATACGACGCTTCCGTATCGGTGCCATTCAAAATGGCTCGGGAGAATTCGCTCGATACGCAACCGCTCAAACAGATAATTCCTTCGTTGAATTCCTCAAGAAGCTCTTTGTCGATACGAGGCTTAAAGTAAAACCCTTCGAGCGACGCTTTCGAGGCAAGTTTGACGAGGTTCTTGAAGCCCTGACGATTCTTCGCTAGAAGCGTTAGATGGTACGACGCTTCTTTGGACGAGGCTGCATCGCGCTCAAAACGACTTCCAGGTGCAACGTAGGCCTCGTACCCAAGAATTGGATTGATCCCCACCTCCTTGGCTTTTTTGTAAAACTCCAACGAGCCGTGCAGATTGCCGTGATCCGTCAACGCCAACGCGTTCATCCCATGCGACTTAGCCCGCTTTACAAGCTTGCCGATCGGACTGGCACCGTCGAGAAGGCTGTAATGACTATGGCAGTGCAAATGCACAAACGGTCTAGTATCCATTCCTGATCTCCCTAATTTGGATCCTTGCTTTGACGAGTGATTTGTCAAGCAGAGGAATCGAGACTGCAATCGTAGCCGATGTCGTTAGACTTCGGAAGAATCGGCGAAAGCATTGTGTTGTCGAGCAATGTCTAGATTCCGAGAAATCCGGCTACCGATAACTGGGTAAGCACTAGGCGTAGTTTCTAAACAGGTAGCTACGCTCGCCAGAGCGTGGTACTTCGAAGGGATTT
>JANPLJ010000819.1:0-4048 GCA_031426475.1 Pirellulaceae bacterium
GGTGAGGGGTGAGGGGTGATGAAAATGTTTTATCGCACCGTGAAAACCCTATATGAACATCTCTCTCCCCCTCTCCCCGTCTTCGGGGAGAGGGGGTAGGGGGGGTGAGGGGCTGAATCTCTTGGAAACAATGCCTCCTCATCCCCGGCCCTTCTCCCCGGAGTACCGGGGAGAAGGGAGCCATAATTCATATGTGGTTCACTTTCGTAAATCTCACTACGTTCTCCAGCACCCCGTAAAAACGCCACAGGCCCTTTGCGCCTCGGATGCTTTGCGATGCATTCGTGACGTAAAGGGCCTGTGGAACGGATCCTCGATTGTGTGCTGACCTAGATCAGCTTGGATCGTCCCCTAAACCGCGAAGCTCAGAGGGCTGAATATGATTCGCCTTCCGGTTCTCGCGCTTAATGGCTTCGTAAACTTCTTGTCGATGAACGGGAATGTCATTGGGAGCCTGAATCCCAAGTCGCACCTTATCACCGCGGATATCCACGATCGTAACGACAACGTCGTCCCCGATCATGATGCTTTCGTCTCGATGTCGCGACAGCACCAGCATGAGCGACTCCTTTATTTCACATGTGGCTACATCCAGTGTAGCCTGTGGGTAATTCGTGATGTATGAGTTTTAACGCTTGCCAAGACGCTGCAACTCGATTTGCGATCGATGTAAACGAAGCAAAGCCCCGTTTTCACTATTCGACAAGCCGCGTCCTTGGCTAGGGGTCTTATCGACGTAGGACATGTTCACAATGAAGGTCAGCGTGCGGTTTCCATCAAGAGGGAGTATTCCCAAGTTGACGGTTATTCTGATTGCGGAGGGTGTGGCACCAAAACCGAACTCTTCGTTCTGTAACGGCCATGCCGACCAACGATACGCGGATCGATTGCATCGACAGCAATCGCTATTCTTTGCCTAGTCGGTAAACTTTGACTCGTCAAAGTAACGCTAGTCGGGCCGATAGAAAGTTCTGAGCAGTGAGTTTCGGCTTCTGCGAATGATTTGCATCTTCGACTCCTTCGTTCGAAAATAGAAACGATCCAACTGTGACTCGACGACATCCCTCCCATTTGAGACTGCACGTAGAGAGTAACACTTCACCAGCTCCAGCTTCCGATCATTCGATGGAATCGCAAGACGAAGTGGCAGCGTGCCTCAAGGCCTTTGCCGAAGCCACTGGCTGGGCCGTTCGATCGAATGCGACCAAGCGTTACTCGAGCGACTCAACGACGCGTCAGGGAGAGGACGCTGCACAAACATCGCGTCCGCTGAATGGTCTACACGGACCCAAGGCGAAAGCGTCCGAAGGAGATGCTGGGAAGACGACCCGCTGGCGATTGGTCGATGCGGCTCCTATGGATGGGATTATGTCGGCTGACGACTTGGCACATTTCCCGACGGTAACATTGGAGCACGCGGAACAACTGCTCACGACGATGGAACAATTGGTAGCCCGACTGGAGAAGGCCGAAAACGCCCTTCGCCGTCAAGAAGTGGAACTGGCAACGGGTGTTAGCATTACACGTGGCCCCAATGAACAACAAGAGCTGGCTGACCGGTTCGACTCCATCCTCTCGGGCAGCGCCAATTCGATCGGCGCTTCGGCCGCCGCCGTATACTTGCTCGACGAGACGACGTCGAACTTGAAGATGCGAGCCTGCTGGGGACTGCCGACGACGAAATTGGCGGATCCGCCGCGTCCACTGCGAGGCGCATTGGCGGACCTGGAGTCACTGCTGGGAAACGCCGTCCTTCTGGAGGATACGCTGGCGATGCCTGAATGGCCGAGCCCAGAAGACTTCGCTTCGGCAATGGTCGTACCCATCGGTTCGTCAACGATGCCGCACGGAACGCTTTGGTTCTGGTCCGACGCACCTCGCAAGCACTCAACAACGGATATCGAGATTGCCAATCTCGCAGCAGGGCGGTTGATGAGCGAGCTTGAAAAATCGTTGCTCGGAATCGAGGTCAAGCAAGCGAAGCGGATGCGCAAAGAATTGGATGCGGCAGGCCATGCCCAAGCTGCGCGACTTCCAGATGCTCAGCCGCTCCACCACGATTTCCAAATTGACGGATGGACTTTTCAAGATAGCTCGATGGGCGGCGGATTCCATGACTGGGACGTGACCCCCAACGGTATGATCGTTACATCGGTTGGCAGCGCTAACGGAAGCGGTCCACAAGGAGCGTTGGTTGCAACCACCGTTCAATCAACAGTTCGTACACTTTGGCCGACTGTTCATTCGCCTGCCCAGATCCTTCGCGGTGCGAGCGATGTCCTATGGGGATGCGATGAGACGGATTGGACTGCGTCGATTTCGCTATTCCAGGTCAATCCGGAAACCGGGTACGGATCGCTTTCGACCGCCGGCGGAGTTCAGGCGTTTATCATCTCGCAGCGTGGCTTTCGCCCGATTGGCCTTCCTGCCCCAAGGCTTGCCGGACAGCCCGATGTCTCCTACGCAAATCAACGCTTTGTTTTGCAACCCGGCGAAGTCATGGTCGCATTCAGCGACACAGTCGTCCGAATCCCTTCCGAGCCAAAGGGTACTCAACCGAGAAACCGACGATCGATCGCGAAAGTCTTAGATCAAAATGAGCTTTTGCAAAGCGTACGGCACAGGATTGATGACTCGGCGTCCGATATCTCCGCTCACTTAGCACGCCTCTTGCCAAGTTTGGCACCAAGCGCGTCGAGTGGATGCGATCGCTCGCTAGTGGTGTTGAAGAATATCCGAAAGCCATAGCATGGCTAAGTGGAGTTCCTATTGCTGGCAGCATGCAAAAGTTGTTTCGCGTTCTCACGAAACATCTTGTTCAAGCTCGAAGTCGACCACCGCAATTCGTCCCGAAGCAAAGGCAGCATTTTATCGAGCAACGCTCCCGATCCAACGAAATGAGTTCGATCTTCACTGCGCGGTACCCCATCGTCACCAACCCAAACACGACGACTACCGAGCGTATGGTAGCCCGCTGGCAAGCCGGCCGCGCTGATCGCATCGCTGACGATAATCGATCGATCTTCCCCAAACCATTCGATGAACATCTGCAGAAACCACGATGGAAGATGGTATCCATCCGCAATCAGGGTGACGCTCAATTGGTCGCGTAGTTTCATCACCCGGTGGATAATGTTGTCGTGACGAGGCATCTCTGCAGGACATCCGTTACCAAGATGCGTAAAGCAACGCAGGCCGGCATCGATCGATCGTTGCATTTGATCGATCGAGGCGTTGGTGTGTCCCGCCGCCACCAGAATGCCTTGATCCGCGAGGAATTGGACGACACTCGCATTCGAATCCATCTCCGGAGCAAGTGTCACCATCCGAATCCACCCTCGCCCTGCGTCAACTAGCTGCTTCGCAGTATCCAACGACGCAGAGATCGAATGAGCCTTTGGGTGCGCTCCGATGTAACCGGTCACAGGCGAAATGAATGGCCCTTCAACATGGATGCCCGTCGCAATGGAATGTCCCTCTTGTTTCCGCTCACAGAATTCCGCCAATCGATGAATCTTTGCAACCATCGAATCGATCGAGTCGGTGATGATGGTCGGCAGGAATTCGGACGTACCTGAAGCCTTGAGCTGCTTGCAAGCTAAAATCCAGTCGTCCACGGATAGCTCTGCCGCATTAAAATCGATTCCCCAGCAGCCGTTGATTTGCAAATCGATAAAGTCACTCATAAACAGCTATTCTAGCGTCACTTTGGCGCGCGTCGACTTATCGATGCTTCAGTTTTTTGGGGCAACCGCAAAAACGAGAAGCAACGAAAAATTAAGGTCTCTCGCCGAACGCAAGGAATTTCAGGCTCTGCTTGGGCTATGCGACAAATAGCAGTTTTGAACATTCAAACAGTATTAAATCGCGTCTGTTTTGTTCCAATGTTTGCGCGCGATGCGGACTCTAATTCGCTCGCTGAATCTCCGTTTGTTTTACAATAGTGAACCATGAAGTAGCTAAATGTGACGGTCGAGTGATAGTGCTGATGGTTTGTTTTAGTAAGCGTCAAATACACGAGAACTCGCTCCCTTCTCCCCGTCTTCGG
>JANPLJ010000820.1:0-13636 GCA_031426475.1 Pirellulaceae bacterium
TGAACGAGCTTCATGAACTACACTCCGGGATGAAGAGACTCTTTCGATCTGAGCTCCATTCTAGCTTCCCTATACTAACCATAGTAGCGACAATCGCTCGATCGATGTGAAAAAGCGCGTGATCGGTTGCTCCAAGTTTAGCGGCGTGGGAGTATGCTATCATATTGGTGATTCCAAATCATATTGCTCCGCGTCTTAGCTATTTTTCAAGGAGGAGGTTCCCGTGAAAAGCCAATTTCCAGGCATGGATCCCTACTTGGAACGGCACTGGCAAGATAACGTTTAGGCACCTGGACGAACAAAGTATTCGATGCAATCTATCATCATTGAAAAACCCTATCAGTTCGTGCCACCGCATCGTGGGACGTTCTTTCCCAATTGGATTCAGCGACTTCGAATTGTCGACCGCTATCTAGCGCGCGTCGAAGGTGTTGAAACGCATGAACTGCGAGGTATCGATCACCTTCGCGAGTCGTTGCGCGTCGGACATAGCGTTCTATTGGCTCCCAACCACTGTCGATATTCCGACCCGATGGTGATGGGCTGGGTTGCACGACAAGTCGAATTGCCGTTTTATGCGATGGCTAGCTGGCATCTATTCGAACAATCGCGATGGATGCGTTGGGCCTTACGAGTCATGGGCGCGTTCAGTATCTACCGCGAAGGAGTCGATCGGCAATCGCTGGATACGGCCGTTGAGATACTAGCGACCGGCGAGCGTCCACTGGTGGTGTTTCCCGAAGGTGCAGTCTTTCGAACCAATGACCGATTGCAACCACTCCTGGATGGAGTCGCTTTCTTAGCACGAACCGCCGCTAAAAAGCGGGCCAAGGATGATGCTAGCAAGAAAGTCGTCATTCATCCGGTAGCGATCAAGTATATTTTCCGTGGCGATTTGGCAAAGAGTATTGAACCCGTTCTTGCGACGATCGAACATCGCTTGACGTGGAGAACTCCCGCACAAGGTGACCTGCTTGAGCGATTGCAGCAAGCGGTACTCGGTATTCTTTCACTGAAAGAGATCGAATTCCTAGGCCAACCGCAATCGGGTACGGTCGACGAACGACAACAACGGTTGATCGATCATTTGCTGACACCGCTCGAAGTCGAGTGGCTCGGGAAACAACAAACCGGTTCGATCATCCCTCGAATCAAAGCCCTCCGTATGAAGATCCTGCCGGAGATGACCAGTGGCCAAGTAACGGCGATCGAACGCGAACGTCGCTGGAAGCAATTAGCTCATATCTATTTGTCGCAACAGGTTGCGGCTTATCCTCACGACTATCTCGTCCGACCAACAACACCAACTCGTATTCTTGAAACGGTTGAGCGGCTCGAAGAAGATCTCACAGACCGCGTTCGGAAGCACTTTCCGCTTCACGCTATCGTCGAAGTCGGTCAAGCGATCGAAATCCCTTTAGAACGTGGTCCGCGTGGAGAAGAAGACCCGATCATGAAAACACTTCGCGATGCCCTTCAAGGACAACTCGACCTGCTCTCGACCGAAGGCGGAGCGTACTAGGAACTCATCGCGCTCGAAATCGATTGCGACGAAGCGTCAAACGAAGCTCTGGTTGCGGTCGATAGCGATCTCACGCTCGCGATGCACACCGCAATGATGAGAGATAGCATAACGGCATATTCGACAGCGGTTGGACCGTCTTCTTCGGCGACAAATCGGCCGAGTTGGATTTTGAGGTACCTGAGCATGGCCATTATTGCCGATCATTCGGAGGTGAGCTAGCAAGTGTCCCCCTCATCAGGAGTCACTGTGAAACCTAGGTCAGGATCGACCTTTCGGCTTCGTTCACATCGAATAGACCGCTAGAAACTTCACCGAAGCCCACACCTGCGCCCTTACAATCGTCAAAGGCGGCACAGATTACCGGCTGCGACAGGTTAGACTTGAGGGGTGTGAAGTTTGGCAACCAGACACTGACCGGATCTGCGTTGAGTTACATCGTAATGCCAAAAAACAGATCATCGTAGCTACGTTCGCCAGAACGTGGCTGTAACTCATAGCGGGTCACCACGTTCTGGCGAACGTAGCCACGGGCAATGAATAATCCGGGCGAACAGATAACCATTGACTTGTGGAGTATAAGATGGCTTAAAGCCCGACCTACGGCTGATTGAGGATGCTGCGCACTTTCGAGGGAGATGGATCGGTGCCGTTAAACTCTTCCAATTGCAGGTCGGCGGCCAAGTTGCGAACGCTTTTCAATTGAATCCCCCCCGTGTCCGGAGCGATAAAATAGACGGCCATCACTCGCTTGGCGGTATCCACCAAAATCACTTGATTGGCACCGGAACTGGAGAAACCGCTATGCATGAGCATGTTCTCGTTCGCGGTCGAAGTCGGACTAGGCAGATTCCAACTAGGCGTCGGGACCGTTCCCGACGATTGACTGCTGCCGAACCTTGTTCCCACCACCACTAGCCCAACGAGGGCTAAGAACGCACAAATCAAGGTCCGCGCCATATTGAATACTCCCTAGCAATACTCAAGAAATAAGTGTCGTGGCCGACGCTGCGAGCGTCGTCTCGGATATGCTGGCAGCATCCCGCCACGACGCGTCATTTACTCCACGATCCACGTTTACATACCGACTCGATGCCGAATATCAGCGACCACGTCATCAATTTTGATTCGGTGTTGTTCTAGCGAATCACGATCACGTAGCGTAACCGTTCGATCTTGAAGCGTTTGTCCATCGACTGTTATGCAATACGGTGTTCCCGCTTCATCTTGCCGGCGATATCGTCGACCTACCGCACCTTTTTCATCATAGAACACATTCATGTGCTTTTTTAAGGCCCCGTAGATTTCTTCGGCGACTTCGGGCATGCCATCTTTCTTCACCAACGGAAAGACGGCCGCTTTGATCGGGGCGATGCGTGGATTCAATCGCAAAACGACTCTCGATTGTAGCTTGCCATCTTCGTCTGGAGCCTCATCTTCACTAAACGCTTCACAAAGAAACGCCAGCGTTGCCCGATCGGCTCCCGCTGAAGGTTCAATCACGTGCGGTGTGAATCGCTCGTTGGTCAAATCATCTCGATAAGTGAGATCCTTGCCGCTTCCGCGATGCTTAGGCTGTCCCTGCTCGTTGCGTTCCAATTGCAGAGGTCGCGTCTTAGGATCAAGTTTGCCTTCCATATGGGATCGTAAATCGAAGTCTCCTCGATGGGCAATCCCTTCCAATTCGCCATATTCGCCTTCCGCCAAAAACGGAAAGGCATATTCAATATCTGCAGTCCCTACCGAATAATGACTGAGTTCTTCCGGATGATGTTCTCGCAATCGCAATCGTTCGCCTGCCAAGCCTAGATCGGTGTACCATGCCATCCGTCGATTGCGCCAGTAGGTATACCATTCTCGCGATTGATTCGGATGGCAAAAGAATTCGATCTCCATCTGCTCGAACTCACGCGATCGGAACGTAAAGTTACGTGGAGTGATTTCGTTTCGGAAACTCTTGCCGACCTGCGCCACTCCAAACGGTATTCGAACGCGAGTGCTGTCGAGTACATTTTTGAAGTTCACAAAAATCCCTTGGGCTGTCTCGGGCCGCAAAAACGCTGCACCTTCCTCACCGCTGAGGGCTCCAACGTATGTCTTGAACATCAAATTGAATTCGCGAGGCTCGGTCAACGTTCCTAAAGTCACCGCATCCGGCCCCATGATCGAACCTCGATCCGCTGGATCGATTGTGTCAAGCGATTTGAAGCCCGCATCCCACTGGAGTTGGTCGGCATCTTTGTTTCTCATATTGAAAAACTTGAGAGCCTTTCGAGTTACCTCTTCATGCTCGGTGTCCGCTTCCACCATCGTCGTAACGAAAATTCGCTGCCCCTTGGCAGTCACCCAACGTCCTCGCACTTGATCAAACCGATAACGCTTCTTCGATTCGCGGCAATCGACCATGTAGTCATGAAAGAGATCGTAGTGCCCAGAGCATTTCCATACCTGCGGATGCATCAAAATAGTACAGTCCAACCCGACCATCTCGTACCGAGTAGGAGCACCCTGGGGATGGCTCAGTTCATTGTGTCCAGAACACATGTCGCGCCACCAAGCGTCTTTAATGTTTCGCTTGAGCTCGACGCCGAGTGGCCCGTAGTCCCAAAATCCATTCATTCCGCCGTAGATCTCGCTCGACTGAAACATGAATCCGCGCCGCTTGCAAAGCGAAACGAGTTTTTCCATTTGCATCATGGGGAAGTCTCGAGTTTCAAATGTGGGTTAAAGGTTATCGAATTCGCTCGGCGACGATAATCCGAGCATGACCTTGAAGGTCCTTTAAAGTCGGCTTCAGCGACCACTGGCTCTGAGCCTGTAAATACTGGTCAATTTTGGGCATAAGCATCGGTGAACTCTCGATCATGATCACTCCACCTACCTTCAGCCGCAACGCAGCCTGTTGAAGCAATCGCTCGGTGATCTCCATGCCGGTAGGTCCTGACAACAATGCCAACCGCGGTTCGTGATCGCGAACATCTTTTGCCAATCCCTTCCATTCTTCCTCGGAAACATAGGGAGGATTGCTCAAGATCATATCAAAATTCGACCCGTCATTCGGGATAGCATCCAAAAGATCACCTTGCCAAAGCGAAATCCGACCTTCCATGCCATGCTTTGCAACATTCGCTGTTGCAACCGCAAGCGCCTTAGAGCAGATATCGACGGCGGACATTTCACAATTTACAAGGTGATGAGCGACGCTGATCGCCACACAGCCACTGCCAGTACAAATATCAGCAATCCGAAGCGTAGATGCTTGCCCTGGGCTGGATTTCATATGAACCTTGCCCCAGTCGATCGCCGCCACTACTAAATGTTCGGTTTCAGGCCGAGGGATCAAGCAATCGGAATTCACAATAAAGTCGAGCGAGTAAAACTCTTTGTGACCAACTAGATAGGCGACTGGAGTTCCTTCGGACCGGCGACGAACCATCTCGCGGAACGCCGCCCGTTCGGATTCAAGTGGCTCTTCGGAAAACGACGTATAGAGCTGAATGCGTGGACAATTTCGAGCATGCGCGAGCAAGACCTCGGCGTCCAAACGCGGCGATTCGGAGCCGTTCTTTCGAAGGTAATCGGTGGTCCATTCCAGCAACCGACCAATCGTCCAGACTTGCGTTTCCGTCATCGCTTATTCATCCATACCGCCCCGCAATTGAGCTCGCTCGTACTCGAGCAACGACTCCGTCACCGGCTGCAAGTTACCCGCAACGATCAGGTCAAGCTTGTAAAGCGTCAAATTGATCCGGTGATCTGTCAATCGATTCTGCGGGAAATTATACGTTCGAATCCGTTCGCTGCGGTCGCCAGAACCAGTCAAGCTTTGCCGTTCGTCCGAGCGTTTCTTATTCTCTTCTTCGCGTTTCAAATCGTAGAGGCGGCTTTTGAGGACGCGCAACGCCTTTGCCAGATTCTTGTGTTGGCTCTTTTCATCTTGGCATTGCACAACGACGTTGGTTTCAAGATGCGTCAATCGAATCGCCGACTCGGTCTTGTTCACGTGTTGACCACCAGGGCCCGAAGCACAAAATTTATCGACTCGGTAATCATCCGGCTTCAAATCAATTTCCACATCGTCCGGCTCAGCCATCACCGCCACCGTAGCCGCCGAAGTATGCACCCGACCTTGCGTTTCCGTCTCGGGAACGCGTTGCACGCGATGGCCGCCGCTTTCATACTGCAATTCTCGAAAAACGCCTTCGCCTTCGAATGCCAATACGATTTCCTTGAAACCGCCGCGTTCGCTGAAACTGGAGTCCATCACCTCGACTTTCCAGTTCTTGGAGTCCGCGTGGTGCTTGTACATTTCATAGAGGTCGCGTGCAAAAAGCGCCGCTTCTTCTCCGCCAGTACCCGCCCGAATTTCCATGACACAACGCGTTCGATTCGCATCCTCGCCGCCGATCGTATAATCGAGCAGCTCACGCCATAGTACCTCGCGTTCTGACTTGAGACGCTCCAACTCTTCGTGTGCCATTGCTCGCTCGTCAGAATCCGAGCTTTCTGACATCGTCGTCAGCTCTCGAATCTCCTCCGACATCTTCTTGTAGGCGCGATACTTTCCGGCCATCTTGAGAAGACTTCCATGCTCGCGCATGACGACAGCAATCTTGGAGTTGTCGCTTAGAACCCCCGGGTCCGACATTTGATGCTCGAGCTCCTCAAAGCGGGCGAGCAATTGATCGAGTTTCTCTCGGACATTCATGGAAACGTATGACTAAAATAGCGGCATATGATAGACAAACCGCCGCGAGCTGAAGCGGAAACTTCAACGGCGGCGGTCACTCTGGATTAAATTTTAGAGCAGCTATTTCTTCTTGGCGGGAGCTTTCTTCGAGCTAAGCGAAGCATACGTTCCGGCAGCGAACTTGTTCTGGAACTTCTCGATTCGGCCGGCCGTATCCACGTACTTCAACTTGCCCGTGAAGAACGGATGGCATTCGTTGCAGATATCGACTTTCAATTCTTTTCGGATACTACGGGTCGTAAACGCGTTCCCGCATCCGCAGGTCACCTTCGTTTCGACGTAATTAGGGTGGATTTCAGCTTTCATAACACTCGCCAACTATCGCAAATTCGTTTTTCTTAGGTATTCCAGCCAAGCGAGCTACATTATGCCAACTTGCCAGATTTCAGGAACTCCGAATCATACCCCCCCTCCCCTACCCTGGCAACCCCAACCCTGCCGCAAAGATCAGCGTTTCTCGCCGCCAGTCGAGTCCAAAGCGGCTCCCGAACAAGAGCCTGAAGCGTCAGCGAAGGACCAGCGTCGCGCCTTCACGACGTTTCGAACTCGTCGCTTACGCTTCCGGCGCCTGTTTTTACGGCCCACTTCCTGGCCGGATAAAATGTTCGCGTCTTCCGCAACAACAAGAGCCTGAAGCGTCAGCGAAGGACCAGCATCGTAGACTTTACGACGTTTCGAACTCGTCGCTTACGCTTCCGGCGCCTGTTTTTTTACAGGCCACTCCCCACGAACTTCTCCGCATCCAACAAAACCAAATGGTCACAATCCAACTTTCCGACGGCGGCTTGATACACTACGACGAAGCGTTTCTACCAACCGAACTTGCCCTTCAATACTTTTCCGAATTGCAAAATCATTGTGCCTGGGAACAAAAGCCCGGAATATTCGGCCACATGCAGCCTCGACTGATTTCAACCTACGGCGACCATGGAGTAACGTATCGATACTCAGGCTCGGCATACGCCGCCTTGCCTTGGACACCTACGTTGCTCGAGATCAAGAAGAAAATCGAGTCGGTACAAGGGAGCTATAACTACTGTTTACTAAACCGCTATCGCAGTGGCTCCGATAGCATGGGATGGCACGCGGATGACGAACCGGAAATGGGGGAAGTCATTGGATCGCTTTCCTTGGGTGCCACGCGGAAGTTTCGGATTCGGCACAACACAACCAGAGAGACCATGACCTTCGAACTAGGAAACGGAACTCTCATTGTCATGTCGGGAACGATGCAAAAATTCTGGCAGCATGAAGTTCCGAAAACTAAAAGACCCGTCGGAGAGAGAATCAATCTGACGTTTCGAAAAATCATTCAAGCTTAATTCAAATGACTTTGCCGAATTGTCTCCTGACTAGCTAAACGCCTTCGTGCAGGTTCGAATATCATCTTGACCGTAGCAAATTAGCAACAACGTATGCGGCAAGGCGATCGACGCAAAATGCTCCTTCGTAGCCTCCATCAGGTTCGGCCAGCAGTAAACGTAATAGATATCGGCGCGAACTTCAGATTCAAAATAGTCTCCTTGCGAAATCGAAGCCTTCAGTCGATGCGAATCCAGCAGCATTTGAGACCGACGGCTAAGTTCGACATCCATTTCGATCCCATGGGCATCAAAACCGAGCATTGCTGCCAGACCGGTTACAATTCCTAATCCGCTACCCCATTCGCAAAATCGACCGCGTGGCAATGCATCCAATGCCCTCCACGCTTGCTCGTAATTGCTCGGTACGAAATCAAAGCAGTTCACCGTTTTGGCAATGCGTCGCCCCTCGACGATCAACGACTCGGCCTCTTCGCTAAGCGGCCGCGTCGATTGTGATCGGTATGATTCGTAGAGCTCTTCCATATTGATTCCGAATTCAAACGTAGCAACCGTCGCCAAGACGGTGGACGAAGCGCGAGTTACAAACGATTTTTTTGCAGATTCAGGAGATTCGAGCGTCCCACGCTCTTGGCGAGCGTGGCTACGAGGGTTGTCGGTCGTTATCCTAGAATGTTACCTTGGTTCTTCATATTTCCCTTCGATTTCTTTCCGCGAGTCGCCTTTGCGAAACCAGCCTGTCAATAAGCAGAAGCTCGCCAAGCAGTTGCGTGCAGAAGCCAAACAGAAACATCAACAAGGCGATATACTGGCGGCATTGCGCTCGCTCGATCGAATTCTAGAGCTCGATGTCGCCAACGCGCAAGACTGGTACATGACCGGAGCTTTGCTATGCGAAGTCGGCGAATTTGCTCAGGCGATCGGTGCCTTTGAGAACTGCTTGCGACTCGAGCCACAGCATGTTGAAGCTCAATATGATCTCGGACGATCGCTCTACAAGCTAGGCCAGGCGGACTGCGCCATGGATTTACTCGAACAGGCCGTTAAGTCTACTGACTTAACGGAAATGTGGATGGGACTAGCCACCATTGCACCGGGGATTCCTCGACTCGATCATGTCGCCGTCAAGAGGATTCGCTGTCGTTATGCTGAATTGGTTCGTTTAGCAGAAGCTCCATTGCTCGAACCCAAGCAGGTTCCTCGTCGACAGGACGATGCAAAACAGCGGATTGGATATCTATCCGCGCATTGGCATGATGCCAACTACATGAAGCCGGTTTGGCCGCTGATCAATGCTCATGACTCCGATCAATGTGAAATCCACCTATTTGACGATTCGCCGACTTCTAATCCGAACTGGGAGTGGCTGTCGAATCAATCTGCGCGCATTCATTCGGTTACAAAGCTCAGCAATCGACAAGCGGCTGAAGCGATTCAAGCAACCGAAGTAGATATCTTGGTCGATTTGAGTGCCTATAGTAAACCTGAGCGGATGGGGGTCTATGTCCACCGCCCGGCACCGATTCAAGCCGCTTGGTTCAATATGTATGCGACGAGTGGTTTTATAGAGTTCGACTATATCATCGGCGATCGCTGGGTGATCCGGCATGAAGAGCAGCAGTACTATTCGGAACGCATGTTGCAATTACCGATCAGCTATCTCACATTTCGAACCAATCACGCTGCGCCCGATGTTCATATCGAACTATCTCGGACCATCGACCAGTTCAGCTTTGGATGCCTGGGGACACAGTACAAGATTACCCCGCAAGTGCTCGATGCGTGGGCTGCGATTTTGACGGAAGCGAAGCAATCGAGAATCATCCTCGCCAATCGTGAGCTTAAGTCGCTATGCAATCGCCAGTATCTTTTGGACCAGTTTCAAAGCCGAGGGATAGCGCCGCAGCGCGTAACGATCTTGCCACCTGCGAGTCACTACGAGTTTTTAAAGTATTACGACCTGATCGATCTTGCACTTGATACGTTTCCGTACAACGGCGGTACGACCACGATGGAGGCGATTTGGCAAGGTGTACCGGTTTTGACATTCTCGGGTGATCGCTGGGCCTCCCGCACGAGTGCGTCGATTCTTCGAAACTCCCATCTCACACAGTTTGTCGTGGATGACTGCGAGGCCTATATTCGACTAGCAATCGAGTTTGCGACGAATTCGAACCGCCTAGATTCATTGAGAGAAATGCGTCGAGCGATGCGTGATAGTCTTGTCGCATCGCCCGCGTGCGACTCGCTCCATTTAGCTCACGAAATGGAATCGTTGTACCGCAGTTGTGAATACCCAGCGAATTGAGTCCGGCTAGCTCAGCAATGATTCTTGTTAGCGGAGCATCGCAAGCTGCCCGGTTATGTTGACGTTTCCGGTATTTCACTGGACAGCTTACGCCCAATGCCATTGACTTTGGTAGCGGAACGTGGGTTAGGATCCTTTCCCATCGGGTCAATGATTTGATGGCCAGCAATAGTGTACGACCAAGTGTTTCTCAAGCGGGACTGAAGAAACGATGTCGCCTTTTTGATTGCCGCCTAATCGCATGAATTGCCCATTGACCTCGTCGCAAAAGGCGACGTGATTCACGTAGCCATTGTTTTTCCAGCTAAAGACGGCGATGGCACCGCATTTAGGGCTGGTT
The DNA here is from genome assembly GCA_031426475.1 of Pirellulaceae bacterium. Classification (GTDB taxonomy): domain Bacteria; phylum Planctomycetota; class Planctomycetia; order Pirellulales; family Pirellulaceae; genus JAIYDQ01. The sequence goes on from JANPLJ010000820.1 coordinate 10,243, forward strand.
AAGCGCTCGCCCCATCCCTTCCAACTGGATGCCAATGCATTTTTCGTTCCGATAATGCCTGCGCGTTGGAGACACCAGTTCACGAACGCTGAGCACCATTCGACACCTTCCTCGCCTTCGCGTTCAACATAGCGTCGTTGATTCTCGGTTTCTTGGATGTTGGTACAGGTTCGAATGTATTCCATGATCCTCGGATTGTGCGTTGCTCCAGGTATTTCTTTGGTTCCGATTTCCGATCTCGCGACGCGTATCCACGGTGGTGTAATATCGATCGCACGAAAAATGCCGAGCGCCGATGCAAAATCAACTAAACTGGCTGCCGTTTGATTTAGCCAACGAGAGAATTGTTGTTGATTGGCCAGAATATGGTTTCGGATGTCGATCCACTGTCGTGACAAGTCGGGTTGGGTGTTTGGATCAATCTTTCCCTCGAAGCCGGTTTTCTCACGAAAAATCGCGTTGGTCAGATTGTTGATCGACGTTCGAACTTCGATCGGAAGACTTCGATATTGTTGGTCCCAACGGCTCATCGTATTGCTCCTTGGTCGAATAGTGACAGAAAAAGAGGCGTGTTGTCGATGCTACTGCGTTGATGCCTTGAGCACCGTCACCCTAGGAGAAATTGCCGTATCCGTAAGAAAGCGGACATGGGAATCAGATTTTCTAGCGACTTCCCGTTGATCGATAGGCGATAGGGGGTTGTCCCTATCGCCGCAAGGTTTAGCGTCCTAAAACGATCCGACTTAGCATCTGACCATCTCATCGATTTCCTCTTCAATCGTTTTCGCCGTAGAAGATAGCCACGAATCAGAACGCAAGCTTGAGATGTATATTAGGTTCTTTCTGACCATCCTGTTGCCGCGATCCGATTATGTCAATGCTTGGTCGCAGAGTGAATTGATCGAGAACTCCATTCCGCCAGCATATCGTCAGCGAAAGTCTGCTGATGTCCTCGAACCAATAGCCCGTGTTCTCGACCTGCGAGACGGGGCTGTTTGCGTTGGCAGGTTTCCGCCGCGTCGATGCGACCGTTCCGTTGCGGTCGAAATGAAGAAAAAATTCACCTTGAATGGTTTTGAGTTGCCACCATCTCATGAGCATGTTGCCAGAAATCCCTGGGAGATCGTCGCGGCTTTGATGCAATAGCGTAATACGACTGTGTGAAGTGGCATTCGCAAACTTCGTAAAGGAAATCTTATTGTTGGCCGTAGTATGACATGCGACGTTTTGTCCACCTACGTAGACTGCGCTATGGTGATGGTCGCGACGGGTGGCGGATGAGTAAAGCACAACGTCCCCCAGCTTCATCACGCCAGCAGCCATGATTGAAGCTGCGCTCTTGACCGAGACCATGTCGGCTAGCGTTTTACACTTTGCCATCGGTACGTGCTGTAACTTGCTTTTGAGTTTACCAACGTCCGTGGTTCGGACGTCTAATTTGCCAGCGTTCAAGCATTCGGTGACAAAATGGGCACAGTCATTGAGGCCGTGCCGCTTGGGCTTCTGCGACACTACTTCGGAATTCGATTTTTCCTCCGCTGCATTATCCGAATACGCGATCAACATGATTCGTTCCTTGAATTTGGTCGCATCGAATTTTTCAGCGACTACGACGGACGGATCGGAAGACTTGATGAGGTAAAGGCCTTCATGCAGGTCGCCGTCCGCCGCGTAATTTAAGAACGCAGCGGACCACTCCGCTTTATTCAATTTTCGTTCCTTGACCACCTCTGCCTTCACCAAGTTCACATCGACTCGCTTCGCCTTTGTAATAACCGCATTGTCTTCGCAAGGTTGAAACCAACGGCGATTGATGTATCCCTCGACGTCCTTCCGGAATTGTGAAAGTTCTGCCATCTTAAGTACCCTTCGAAAAAAATTGAGCTCAATTCACTTCGGTCCAAAGCCGCGCGATACGGAACAGTCCGATGCCAATTTTTGTGATAAAATTTAAAGACAGCACCGTTATCGAAGGTTGATACAGAAAGTTGTCTGTTTTTTCGCGGCACTGCTCGCGTTTTTGAATCTCGAAAAGGCTGAATGCAGGCTCGAGCATAAAATAAGTGTCCGCAATTTCCTTGGAGTCGCAATTACGAGATTACCATCGCTTAGTTCGCTTGGTTCTGCAGATATTTTTGGTGGCATCAACGTAAGTGGCTTAGCTCCCGTTGATCTATAGGCGATGGGCGATTGTGCCCATCGCTGCAAGGTTTAGTGTCAAAAAACGATCCGACCAAATGCTCGTTAGAAATGGTTTTCATTATGTCACTCTTTAGATATCCTGGCCCAGTTTGCACAGTCCGTGATTGGTTCGACGATATCGACGAAGGCACGAACTCGCGAATGCGGTCCCCGTCGCAATCCACGGTTAGTCAGCCAGCGTCCCCTGGGCCGTCACGGGTCGTTGCATCTGGAGTGTGCGCGTATCTCAACCCTCGGGCGATTGGCACGGTCGTAGCGTCTGAAGAGGCATTCAAACGATTGAGAACCGCAAGTGGCCAGGCCAATGTATCCATACCGCAACCCACGGCATCGCAGACATGGATTAACGGATCAGCAACTGCGGCAATCGAATTGGAAATCACGATCGACGGACAAACGATCAAATTAGTACGGCCGACGGATGCGGATGGAGCCGGAAAAAACTTGCCGACAACGTCGCAACTATCCGAGGCGTTCCGCGCGGTTCCATCCGCACAACGAAAGCACACAAAGAAAGTATTTCTCAGCCCTGTTCCGCACCCTGGGACGAATGCGAACAAGGAAATCGGAGGTGAAGCCGGAAGCGGTGAGATAACCTTGTTTCCGGTAAGTACCGAACAAACTCAGAACGATTTCGACAACCGCGTTATGCATGAGTCAGGGCACAATTATCAGGGAAGCCTTTGGCAAAGTGCAGCCGACGCTCAAGCGTGGGGAATCGCAGCGGAAGCTGATAAACGCCGCCCATCTCCGTACGCCGCTACCAACTTCGGTGAAGATTTTTGTGAGTTTAACATCCTCTTCAACGCTGCCAGCGGCACACCCTGCGAAGCCGTCGCGCGCCAAATCTATCCGAAACGATGGGCGAAGATGTTAACGTACTAAATCTAGGTCGGGCTTTCAGCCTAACTCGAAACAGAATTATGCTCAACGAGGATCCTCGAGACACCGTCTGGCTTACAGCCATTTTATAGCCCACAAGTCAAATCATATCGCTCTCCTGCCAGCTCGTCTGGCAGGAAGCAAAGTTTGACAACCAGAAAAAAAACCCAAAACCCCAGGCATCGCATTTCCCCATCGACCTGCCGCCTTCGGCGGTAGGTTGATGGGGAAATGCGTGGAATGAGGTGGCTTTTTTCTAGTTGCCAAACTTCTCACCCGCAAGGCAAGCTTGCGGGAGTCGGACGGCAGA
>JANPLJ010000821.1:0-5027 GCA_031426475.1 Pirellulaceae bacterium
AACAGCATACTCGGTTATCCAATTGACAAAGCACTAGCTTGAGGTGTGTCGATTCTCCATGCTGTTGATTTCAGAATTGTCGTCCGCTCGCTTGTCCCTGCCCAAGCACTCCATCCGCCTACGCTGACTCTTTCGATTCGGCTTCGTATTGCCATGCACACTCGCCTGGAGTCGTCGGCCCCAGGGGAAGTTTCTGTTCGTAGCCTGGCAGGTCTTGGTGAGAAAGAAGATTGACGGTCGGTCACCCTTCCGCAGCTGCCTTCACCTAATGTTGCTTTCTAATGAGCTATCCATCTGGTATGAACTTCTTGGTCGGAGCAGGTGCAAAGGGGCAAAACGCCAGACTTCGGCGCGAATCTCGATTACTGAAAAATGGGAGGAACGGTTGCTATTGCGGACGTTGCTGTGGTACATTGTATGCTCGTAGAACAGCGATAGGAGATTCGTTGTCGTCCGGTTCGATCAGGAGAAAAAGTGAAGTTTGCGGCGATCGACTTTGAGACAGCAAATTACCGATCGGACAGTCCGTGCCAGGTTGCGGTCGTTGTCGTGGAGGAGTGCCAGCGCATCGTTGGGCGATCGTGGCTGATTCGCCCCAGGAATCTTTACTTTTCGGATCGCTGTATTGCGGTGCACGGTATTCGGCCTCGCGATGTTTTGAACGAGCCAGAGTGGGACCGAGTTTGGCAGGAGTTGTGGCCGATCATCGAGGGGCTTCCACTTGTTGCCCATAATGCAATGTTCGACATGGCTGTGTTGTCCAGTACGCTCGCAGCATATGACCTCGTATGCCCGGCGATCGATTTCCAGTGTACTCGCTTGATTGCTCGGCGATGCTGGCCTGGGCGTACTGGTTATGGACTGAAACCGACGTCAGATTCGCTCGGGATTTCGTTTCGGCATCATGATGCGTTGGAGGATTCTCGGGCATGTGCCGAGATAGCGTTGGCAGCGGCGAGGGTTTCTTCGGCCGATTCTCTCGAAAGCCTTGAGAGTCAATTGTCCATCCAGCGAGGTCGGATCGAGTACGGCAACCGAGTAGGGCCTCGGTGTATCCGTCGGGGCAAGGACAAAGGCGTAAGCGTCGGATCGAGAAAAGGAAAGTCCGCCCGGTCATCGCCCACGCTCCAAGCCAAGACGATTCTCGATGGTTGCAAAGGGATCCGACCGTTGGAGAACAAGCATCTTTTTTTGACCGGTTCCTTGTTGGGGCTTGGTCAAGAGGATGCCGTCGCCTTTTTGAGGGCATTGGGCGCCGCGGTAGAATCGAAGCTGACTCCGCAAACGGATTTTTGGATTCTCGGAACGCCAGAAAACCCAGCCAAGGACGAATGTGCGTCAGGGTCGAATGCACAGCCCGAGGAGTTCGTTCGGTTGAATTCGACAGGTGAAAGTCCTACTCTTGTAATCAGTCAACGTCAGTTGCTCGCGATGATCCCCGGTGGTCTGAGCGCTGCGAGAGCGCACATGTGAGACAAGACAACGCGTTAAACCTGGATTATTCATAGTCTCGGCCAATATTTGCGTAAACGAAGACTATGCGTCGAGTTACATCGTAATGCGAAAAGACAGACTGTCGTAGCTACGTTCGCCAGAACGTGGCTGTAACTCAAAGCGGTTCACCACGTTCTGGCGAACGTAGCTACGGGCAATGAATAATCCGAGCTAAAGCGTGTTTCTTTACGTAATCTGTCGTACATGGATTTTTCCTTGAAATCGTTAGGATTGATTCCAAAGGGAATTTTCCCGGCCAACGCTGGCACACAAAACCCTTACAATTCACAGGTTCGACGGTTAAAATCCTATGCGAACGCTCAGAACTGAAAGCTTCGAGCGAAGCTTAGCGTAAACTGTCGTTGAATGAATGCGGACTGATAATGCGTAAAACACCGTTTTCGGTTCGAAAATTGAATTCTTTGGAGACTCAAGACGGGATAGATGTCACCCAAGGGAACGAAGTGCGCCCATACAGCCCCTCAACAGGGGTGCGGACGTCGTAGTAAGCCTTGGGGTACCGTCGTGAAAAACTTGGTTTATGGGGTATTTAATTTAGAATTGCTTCGAGCCTTTTAGTTTCCCTATGCCGCTGCTCAAACAAGAAACCGATCTTTTTCCTTGCGATTTATTCGACCAAACTTTGGCATCGAGTGAACCTTGGTGGGTCATGTACACAATGTCCCGTCAAGAGAAGAAACTGATGCGTCAGCTTGAACGGTTGGAAGTGCCGTTTTACGGCCCAACGATTTCACGTCGCTATCGGGCCGGCAATGGAAGGCTTCGAACGAGCATCGAGCCGCTTTTCAATAACTATGTGTTCGTATGCGGTGGGGAAAACGCAAGATACCAAGCGGTTTGTACGGGCAGTGTGAGTCGATGGATGCCCGTTCCGAATCCTCTTGAGTTGGTGTGCGATCTTCGCCAGATACGCGAACTGATTTCGACCGAAGCGCCTTTGGCTCCAGAGCAACGTATTGAGGCAGGGAATCGAGTTCGCGTGAAGACAGGTCCGTTCAAGGGTTTTGAAGGAATTGTTATCCGCCGAGAGAACCAAATTCGATTGTTGGTCAGTGTGCGGTATATGGGCCAAGGCGCAAGTGTGGCCTTGGACGATTGTCAATTAGATACGATCTAGAGCTTCTTTAGGGCGCCGATTTACAGCATGCTACCTTTTAGCAAGATATTTGTCGCTGGCCATCGCGGTATGGTGGGTCAAGCTGTTTGTCGCCAGTTGTCTCAACAAAACCATATTGAGATTGTGACTCGAACGCGTGATCAGCTTGATCTCACTAACGAAAACGACACGAACTCTTTCTTTGCTCAAGAAAAACCTAATGCTGTTATCTTCGCAGCAGCGAAGGTGGGTGGTATTCATGCCAACCAGACTTATCCAGTTGAATTCCTTGTCGACAACGTCAAGATGGCGGTGAATTCGATCACGGCTGCGAATCGATTTCGGGTGACGAGGTTTCTGTTCTTGGGAAGTACTTGTATTTATCCACGTATGGCTCCTCAGCCAATACGTGAGGATTCCCTTTTGAGCTCGGAGCTTGAATCGACAAACGAGGCCTACGCCCTGGCCAAGATTACCGGTTTAAAGCTGTGCCAGTATTACCGAAAGCAATACGGCTCGCTCTTTCATTCAGCGATGCCAACCAATCTATATGGTCCAGGCGACAACTATCATCCGGAGCATTCACACGTTCTGCCAGCATTGATAAGTAGATTTCATGAAGCCAAGGAATGCGAAGAAGAAAATGTTACGATCTGGGGAACAGGATCGCCGCGTCGTGAATTTCTTCATGTTGATGATTTAGCATCGGCACTTATCCATCTTTTGAACCTGAGCAATCCACCTGATTGGGTCAACGTTGGGAGCGGCGAAGATCAGACGATTATGGATCTTGCCAAACTAATCGCAAAGACGGTTGGGTACCGAGGGAACATTCTTACGGACCCGAGTAAACCTGATGGAACGCCGCTCAAATTGTCGGACAGTTCTCTTCTTCGATCAACTGGTTGGCAGCCGACGATCGATTTGGATACAGGCCTTCGTTCAACGTACCTAGATTTTCTTAAGACTCGTTTGGCCGGCCTGCTTCGAACTGTGTAGTTCGAAACTCCAATATGGATTCGGGCGTTGCCCTGCCATAGTATTTGATTAAACTTATTCTTTTCACCGTCGTAGAAAGTGGACAAAACCATGACGAAGTCAGCACTGATCACCGGAATTACTGGGCAAGACGGTTCATATCTTGCAGAACTATTGCTCGACAAGGAGTACTTAGTGCATGGCTTGGTTCGGCGGAGCAGTAGTTTTTCGACTGGGCGTATCGACCACCTTTACCGCGACGCCCATGAGCAACCGAATCTTCTTCTCCATTACGGGGACCTTACCGATGGTCAAGCGTTGACGAATCTCATTCAAGAGATTCAACCGGACGAGATCTACAATCTTGGCGCACAGAGCCATGTACGTGTCTCGTTTGACCAACCGGTGTATACGTTGATGAGCGACGGTGTAGGCGCACTCAACGTTCTCGAAGCGGCTCGATTGCAAAGCAAGCGCAAGCCAGTGAAGGTCTACCAAGCAAGCAGTAGCGAGATGTTTGGTATGGTGCTCGAGACGCCTCAAACAGAAAAGACCCCATTCAATCCGCAGAGTCCCTACGCTTGCTCGAAGGTCTATGCGTACTATCAAACGATCAACTATCGTCGTAGCTACGATTTGTTTGCATGCAATGGAATCTTGTTTAACCACGAATCCCCACGGCGTGGTGAAACGTTTGTTACTCGGAAAATTACTCGGGCTGCGACGCGAATCAAGCTTGGCCTACAGAAGAAACTTTACCTTGGCAATATTGATGCCAAACGCGACTGGGGATACGCAAAAGACTATGTCGAAGCGATGTGGTTGATGTTGCAACAAGATGTTCCCGACGATTTTGTCATTGCAACCGGTGAAACTCAAACGATTCGTGCATTTCTGGGAATGGTCTTTGGCCAACTTGATTTGAATTGGGAAGATTATGTCGAGATTGATCCTCGCTATTTCCGACCTGCCGAAGTGGATCTGCTTCTCGGTGATCCATCCAAGGCTAAGAAGGCACTGGGATGGACGGCACAGACCAATCTCGCCGAATTAGCGAGGATCATGGTCGAGTCGGATTTGGAGCTTGCTCGGCGAGAACTGCACAATCTCGATTTTGCCGCCAAATAAGCGTTTCGAAGAAAGCCGAAAAGATAATGCGAATTCTCGTTACCGGCGGTGCGGGCTTTATCGGTTCGAACCTTGTTCGTTTGCTGGTAGGCGACGGGCATGAAACGCTTAACGTCGACAAGCTCACCTATGCAGGCAACTTGAATTCTTTGTCCGATGTTGCCAATCGATCGAATTATCGATTTTCGCAAATCGATATCAATGATGCTCAAGCCGTCCGTCAAACGCTACTGGATTTTAGTCCGCAGGGCGTAATGCATTTGGCAGCCGAGAGCCATGTTGATCGTTCGATCACCGGCCCCGACGCCTT
>JANPLJ010000822.1:0-1465 GCA_031426475.1 Pirellulaceae bacterium
TCGTTAGAGGTTAGCTCGGGTGTTGAAGGTATCGTCATCGACACCCAGAAATTCTCGCGTCGGATGAGTCTCTCGGAAGATGAGCGAAAGGAATTCGAGCGACAACTTAAGATTATCGAAACCGAAGGGAATCGAGAGATCGCCGTTGCGTTCTCGGCGTTGGCAGATGAACTTGAAAAAGCCATCGGTGGCAAGTACGTCGACGAAGACGGTACTCCATTGACCGGCGGTCAAGATCCTAAGTTTTTGGCCGAGAAGGCGTTGACCTTCAATCTTTCGCGATTGCTGAATCGTCTCGACGAAAGTTTGCATGCGGAAGTCAAGAAGGTTCACAAGAACCTGTGGCCTGCTGTGGAACTGGCGTTAGATACCCGCGATCGTCAAGTGAATAGTATGAAGCGAGGCGATGAACTTCGCAGTGGCGTATTGCAGATGGTCAAGGTCTACATCGCTACGAAGCGAGTGATCAGCGTTGGCGACAAGATGGCAGGTCGTCACGGCAACAAGGGGGTTATCTCCAAGGTCTTGCCGGTTGAGGACATGCCGTTCTTGCCTGACGGGACGCCGATTCAAATCATGTTGAATCCGCTGGGGGTTCCTAGCCGTATGAACGTTGGTCAGATTTTGGAAACCCACCTTGGATGGGCTGGCGCAAAGTCAGGTTTCCAGGCAATCACACCGGTCTTCGATGGTGCCACGGAAACGGACATCAACGATGCCTTGGAAAAAGCTGGTTTGCCTCGACATGGCAAGGTTCGCTTGTATGACGGCCGAACAGGTGAAGCGATGGAACAGGAAACGACTGTCGGCTACATCTACATGCTGAAATTGCACCACTTGGTCGATGATAAAGTCCATGCTCGAAGCACGGGCCCATACTCGCTCATCACCCAGCAACCGCTTGGTGGCAAGGCTCGTTTCGGCGGTCAGCGATTCGGGGAAATGGAAGTTTGGGCGCTGGAAGCTTACGGCGCTGCTTACATTCTTCAGGAACTTCTTACCGTCAAGAGTGACGATGTCGAAGGTCGAACCAAGATTTACGAGTCGATGGTCAAGGGAGAAAACACTTTGGAAGCAGGCACACCAGCTAGCTTCGACGTGTTAACGAATGAGATTCGTGGTCTCGGACTGAATATGCGTCTCGAAAAACGTACCTTTTAGCTCGATCGACTTCAAAACTTAGCAGTCCGCTGTCGATTCGACGCGGACCCGCAGGTGAAAGCCTGCAAGCATTATAGCGACCCAACTTTTTCACTCACCAACTATCGCCGAATCGCAAGGAGAACTGAATGTCCGCAGCCAATGCTGAAGGCACTTACGATCGCGTCAACGATTACACATCCGTCAAAATTTCTTTGGCTCGCCCACAAGACATTCGTTCTTGGTCGTTCGGTGAAGTCAAGAAACCTGAGACAATCAATTACCGAACCTACCGTCCTGAAAAGGATGGATTGTTCTGTGAGCG
>JANPLJ010000823.1:0-2260 GCA_031426475.1 Pirellulaceae bacterium
CAAGCTCGAACATCTCCCAATCGATCATACGGTGAAGCCAACGGGAATGCGTGGCGGCTCGGTCGAAGCTAGTCGCGTCCTCGATCGATTCGTTACAAAGCGACTGGCAGTCTACAACGAAGCTCGCAATGAACCCGAACAAGATGGCTCGAGCTGGCTGTCGCCCTATCTTCATTTCGGTCACATCAGCCCACACGATGTATTCACGCAGACGATTTCAGCGTACGATTGGACCGAAGCCAAGCTGGGTAAACCGAATGGAAAAATGAATGGATTTTGGAATGTTGATGCCAATGGAGAAGCGTTCCTCGATCAACTGCTCACATGGCGGGAGATTGGATTCAATATGTGTTGGCGTGAACCCCGCTACGACCGCTTTGAAACGTTGCCCGCTTGGGCGCTAAAAACACTGGACGAGCATTCCCAAGATCCGCGAACGGAAATTTATTCACTCGATCAATTCGAGCAAGCCCTGACACATGATGAACTCTGGAACGCTGCTCAACGGCAACTTGTCCGCGACGGACGAATTCACAACTATTTGCGAATGCTGTGGGGGAAGAAGATTTTACATTGGACGTCGTCACCCGAAGATGCTCTTCGTATTATGATCGAACTGAACAATAAATATGCCCTCGATGGTCGCGATCCGAATTCGTACAGTGGCATCTTTTGGATCCTCGGTCGATACGACCGCGCTTGGGGCCCCGAGCGTCCTATCTTTGGAAAGATTCGGTACATGACGAGCGATTCGACGAGAAATAAGTTTTCCGTCAAGCAATATATTCGGGACTATTCGTCAGCGTCTGTCTAACGGAACGGTTCTAGTTCGACCATCAACGTCCCATTGGCGACAACGATCGCTTGGCCCCCTAGCAAGCAACGTGAGCCTTGGATTTCCATGGTAACCAATCCTCCGCGACTGGATGCTTGGTAGCCGATGAGCGTTGTCTTTTGCAAACGTTTCCCCCAAAAATCGGCGAGACAGCAATGAGCGGACCCCGTCACAGGGTCTTCATCGATTCCGGCCGTTCCGCAAACGCATCGACTACACCGTAGGGCAGAATTAGCATCGTATTCATTTCGTATTCAAAGCGGACGATTTCGGCTACAATGAGGCTGTAAAATGTCCGAGCCTGACGTTGGCTGGAACATACACAAACCGTTTATCCGGGCGGAGGACGTCTCATGTTTGGTAAGCAAAAAAGCCCGCAGCATGTTCATGGGAATGCTTGTGGCCATACTCCGATTCAGCATGGTGATCATATCGATTATCTGCACGATGGTCACCTTGATCACCAAGAACCGAACGGAACGATTTCTGAGCATAGGATCGACGTAACAAAGAAGAACCCCGCGGTCTGTACTGGCGGCCATAAGTGCAGTGGCCACAGTGCTCACCACGTTCATGGCCCTGGCTGCGGCCACGAAGCGGTTCCGCACGGCGATCACATCGACTACCTGGTGGATGGTCACTTGCATCATCCTCACGAAGGCCATTGCGACAACCACGGCCCTCTCGATATCGCTTAGTTCGACTGTCACCAATCGACCCCTTCGGCCTCTGAGGCCGTCTCGCTTTTGAGTAGGCCGGAACAAGTCGCGAGCAAACTTGGATTTTGAATAAAACGTTGGCGACGCAGTTCCGGCAGAACCGAGGTTTCCGATCGCCGGAACAGCGCAGACTATCTTTCTCAAATTGACGAACGCAATAGGCTGCTTGTTCCGGCCTACGGTAGTCTCGAAATCGGACGGCCTCCTCGTGCCGAAGGGGCGTGCATGCTAAGATGTCGGCATTTCGATTTGCTTTCCCGTCGAGGTTTGCATTGACATGTCGATTTTGATTGCCGCTGTATCGCTTTATCTACTATCGACGGTGGCGATTGGGCTATATGCGTCCAGTCGTGTACAGGGCTCAAAAGACTTCATGGTAGCGGGACGTTCGCTTCCACTTTACATGAATTTTGCTTGCGTTTTCGCAACGTGGTTGTACGAAATGGTGCAGAATGCTTACAAGGTTACGTTGACGATGGCGTTTGTTCCGCTAGCCTTCGGCGTTTATTGGACTCGAGCTTCGACTCAGGGGGCTATCTTCTCGGCCATGTTGGGATTGATTGGATGGATTGCCGCAGAGTATCTATGCGTCCGAGACTGGGGTGTCAGCGAAACGGAAACACCATTTCTTTGGCATTTAACCGTGATTCCACCGCAAATGTACGGACTCGCAGCGTCCATCCTGGGTATGATATTTGGTTCGTTG
>JANPLJ010000824.1:0-5287 GCA_031426475.1 Pirellulaceae bacterium
CGATCATCGGCACGGTGGGAAGACGACTGAAACGAAGCGAAAGCAGGAAACCGATCACGCTCGAAGCGAGAGCGAGGAGAGCAGAAAATATAAAGTGTTGGCGTAAGCCGCGCGAGGCCACTCCCAGTGCTATCGCATGAAGCCCGATGGCACAGGCATCGAGCAACTAACTCACGATGATCGTGTGAACTGGTTCCCACACGTTTCTCCCGATGGTCAATGGATCGTCTATCTGAGTTACCCGTCAGGAACTGTCAAACATCCCCCTAACAAAGATGTCATCCTTCGCCGCATGAAGCCTGACGGCAGCGAACAGGCCGACATCATCGCGTTCAACGGTGGCCAGGGAACCATCAACGTCAACAGTTGGTCTCCCGACAGCAAACGCTTCGCCTTTGTGAAGTATACAATAGTCGAGGAACCGACCCGACGCCCTTGAAGCGTTCGCTTCGAATCTTGATATGGAAGATTCCCCTTTCACCGATAGTGCGAAATGAAACACCGACCGCAAGTGGTTGCGTTTGATGTCATCGAAACATTGTTTTCGCTTGCACCGATGCGTACGCGATTTATAGGACTCGGCCTACCTGCCGAAGCCTTAGATCTTTGGTTCGCAAGATTGCTTCGCAACGCTTTCGCAATGGATGCGAGCGGGACCTACAAGCCCTTTGGCGAAGTCGCCCGTGCAACATTGGACGTGATGCTAAGCGAGCACCGACTCGCCCCCACCACGGAGGCTGTGCAGCAAGTGTTTGCAGGTTTTGCGGAATTGCCTGCACATCCCGATGTAGCTCCCGCATTTCAATGGCTACACGAATTCGGCATCCGTATCGTTGCCCTGACAAATGGCAATGCCGATAACACTCGCAAGCTGCTTGAACGGGCTCACTTAATCGGTATCGTTGAACGCATTATCTCTATTGACGAGATTCGTCGTTGGAAGCCGACACGAGAGGTCTATCTGCACGCTGCGAAAGTTGTTGACGTAGCTCCAAGCCAGCTCGCACTTGTCGCTGCCCATGCATGGGATGTGCATGGAGCCAGTCAGGCTGGGCTTACCACCGCGTGGGTGAGTCGACTGGAAAAGCAATACTTGCCAGGTATGAATCCTCCTGACATTACGGGGGATACTTTGATCGAGGTGAGCCGTCAGCTAACTGCCATGCCACAGGACCCTAAAACTCGATAGTCAGAATCTCTAATGAAACCACGTTCACATCCACCGACACAGAGTTGACGATATGATCACTAACTTCTAGTGTTTTTAACATGTTTCGGCTACATCAGACGTCACATCCAACCAACGCGACTTGGTCAAAGAGCAAAGCTGCAGCGGATGAACAAACCACTGGCCCGAGGAACTTGGCGCAACCTGCTCCGGTTGGACACACCCGGATTGGGTGGCCGGTGCTGGTTAGCATGTCGGGTTGATATTGAAAAAAGGCGATTTCCGATACTTCCACTTAAAAGTGTGATTCCGCGCGGCGAGCGCGATTAGAAGAGATTTTCGTGAGATTGTGGGTTTTGACAGAGCAAACGCTATTCGACTCAAAATTAGGAGCCAAGCGTTTGGGCAAATCGAGCATATCGATTCGCCATCAATGGACCATCGAAAAGCGGATGAATCCCCAATGCCGCGTCTGATCCTAAGCGAAGCCCCTGTATCGACGAACACTTGATACTCCCCCAAAAAAGGGCGAAGAAATTCGTTCGCAAGAATATCCGATTCTGCGAGAGCGGCTCCTGGTACAGGGGCAGGTGCTGAAACTGCCGGATGCTCCGAAAACGGCTCCTGATTGGTGTCTTTTGCCACGGCTATCATCGATTCACGCATTGACTGTACAACGATTTACCTTAATGTGATTGAGCTGGGACATTGAGACGAGTACACTCTGTAGGAGCGAAAAGAGTTCGAAGCCTTGTAGTAGCGAGATAAGCCACATATGCGATCTGCGAACCTGCAGTCGACTTCGCTTTCTCTTCTGAATCATGCCAGACGGGGTGAAGAAGTCGCATGGAACGAACTGGTTCGGATCTACGGGCCCTTAGTGATGCTTTGGTGTCGGCAATACGAGATTCAGTATGTTGACGTCGACGATATCGTTCAAAACGTGTTTATCGCTGTATCGAATCACCTTGATCGATTTGGTCAGACCACTGAGTCCCATAATTTTCGAGGCTGGCTCTGGACCATTACCCGTTCAAAGATTTTGGATCATCTTCGAAAAGAGCGCGTCATTCCAATTACAATTGCGGATTCGCAACTAGGAACTCTCAAGAGCCTTTGTTGTTCCGTATCGAGCGATCGCAGCAGTGAGGATGCGCGACGCGACCTTCTCATTATAGTCAATCAAACTCTCGGACAAATTCGCCGAGATTTTTCCGAGAAAACTTGGTCTGCGTTTTGGCGCGTCACCGCGTTGGGGGAATCTCCGAGCCTCGTGGCACAAGATCTTGGAATGACCAATGCCGCGGTCTGCATGTGTCGCTCCAGGGTCTTACGCCGACTAAGGGACACGATTGACGCCGGTTGATCAATGCCAACGGATCGATCACACTCAATCGCTGGATTGCAATCGCATCAAAACTTTCGAGTGAACCCCAAACGTTGTACTTCATGAGGCATGAAGTAGACGCTCGTCCGCGATGAGGCCGAATCGATGCACCCCCACGTTTCCGAACCGAATTGTCCACAACTGGACGACCTGCGGCGCTATTTAGAGGGCGAAGGAGCTCCGGATAAGCTCGAGTCAATTGACGCCCACATTTCTGATTGTGTCCGCTGCCAGCAGCAACTCGAACAACTTGGCCATCCCTCAGATTTTATGAGCCGATTGATATCGGAAGCAGTCCAAGCCCCGCCGATCGAGTTGCCAGGTACTTTGGAATGCGCGTTGGAGAGGATTCGAAATGAACCTGTATCGGCCGATGAACAGCGGAATCGTCGGTCGCTGAACCCAGAAGGTCTTGTTCAAATTAGAGACTATCGGATCTTGGAATCGATTGGCGAAGGAGGGATGGGACACGTTTACCGAGCCATACATATGCGACTCAATCGTACTGTGGCCATCAAAGTTCTTCGCCAGGATCGCGTCAGCTCGAAAGAGGCGGTCGCACGCTTTTCTCGAGAGATGCGGGTCGTTGCACAACTTGAACATCCGCATATCGTTCGCGCGTTGGACGCTGGCGAACAGGATGGACTGCATTATCTCGTGATGGAGTTTCTTGCAGGAGTGGACGTCGGACAGCTGTCGACACGTCTTGGTCCTTTGCCCACTCCCGAGGCTTGCCAGATCATCAAATTGGCTGCGTCAGCCCTTCAACATGCGCATGATCGCAATATCCTACACCGTGATGTAAAGCCTTCCAACATTTTGCTCACCGTCGATGGAGGCGTAAAGTTGCTGGATCTGGGGTTAGCTCAGTTCGCCGAGATCAACTTCGAGCCCTCCCTTTCCCGAACGGATCAGGCCGTGGGAACACTTGCCTACATGGCACCGGAACAACTTTCTAGCCGCAACGAAATAACTGCACGAGCCGACATTTTTAGCCTGGGCGTTTCGCTCCATGAAATATTAACGGGACAACGTCCCTTTGAGAGACTCGGGACTGCGCCTTTGCTAGCGGAGCTCACCGAGACTCGCCCCGACGTCGACGTTCCACTACAGGAATTGATTCGTCAAATGGTTTCAAGCGCCGCCGCGCATCGCCCAGCATCAATGCAAGAGGTAATCGAGCGACTCGCGCCCTACACCGTGTCTCCTGACCTACCATCTCTCGTTCACGAGTACTTCCGCTGGAATCGTCGAAACGAAGGTAACTCTATGGCGAATAGTACACTCCAAACCGACTCATCGCATTCCATTCACGACACGCGAGAGGCAACGATGACATCTGTCCAGCCGGCACCGATGAGAGGACTCAAATCCACGACCAATACGAGTCGAAGAAACTTTTATGCTGGGAGGTATGGTCTTGCTACTGCGTTCCTAGCTCTTGGGTTAGGAGCATGGTTGGTCGTGGCCGCAATGGACAAAGGCCGGCGGGAGGTGATACCCCTCGCCGTCGCGCCAAAGATGCCAAAGATGCCAACCGGCGATCTCGAAGTCTCTCCCCTTGGAGATATTGCCGAACAACTCCTTAAGGAGGGAGCCGTCTTTGCCATTAACAAAGAAACTAAACAAACCACTAGTCTTCGAGCCGGAGTCAACTTGGTTGATCCCGGTTCGTATTCGATCGCGTTCGATGCACCGGAAGAGATCGACAACTTGCAGGACATTCAGGTCGCGCGGGGAACTGTACGTAAGCTGCAGCTGACCACGGCGCTTACCCAATCGTTTCAATTCCCTTCCATTCCAGGGACGGTTGGCACATTCGCTTCGTACCACGGCACACTCTGGCACGCGGGCTGGCCAAAAGAAAAGGAGTTACCATTCAATATCCGCATGCAGCATATCGGGAATGAGGAAGGTCAAGATGGCGCAAACCAATCCTGGCTGAAGATAGAAATAACGATTCACCAAGAGCTAGGAGATTTCACCGAAACAGGATTTCTTCTCGTCAATGCCGACCGATGGAAAAATGAGAATCGCATGGAGATAGTCGAGGGATACATCCGTGCATCAGGAACTTCGCTCGCTCGATTGATAAGCGATACCAACCAGACCTCGAGGACCATTCATCGGAAAGTTAAAAATGGCGACCTGGTGGTCAGATTCGATCAAAATCGCGATCTGTTGAAGGATTTCGCAGCGAGTGCGATTCCAGAGCAACGGATCAGCCTACATGACTTCATTGCGTTGTTCTTTGGTGATGAGCAGATGGCGGCTGCAGCGGCACCCATTCGAAAGCTTCGTGCCGCGCTACCTAAAATCGGGGAGCGAAATGCATGGATTCAATCCGTCCCTAATAGTAAGGGGCAGGTGCTCTGTTATGTCGTTAGTTCGCGCAAGCGGCAAGAATCACAAGAGACCATGGGCTATTTGATGGCACGTAGGAAATCGGAACCATTCAGTTTCGTGCGTCTCGAAGTGAACACACCTGAGATGAAGGCTCTGTGCGTAATCACGGGCTCGGGCGTCGGCAGTGTCGATGCAACGGAACTCTCGCGAGTTAGAGAAGATATTGAAGAAGTCCAAGATCAACTCGAGAGAAAAAGCTATTGGGATCGCGCGGGCATTCCTTTAGAAAGTGCGACGACTACGTGGCATGGTATTATCGCGATTGGTGCTAAGCCTCGCCAAATTGTCCAAGCGACCGTCAGCGCACTCGGTACGCAGATAATCGA
>JANPLJ010000825.1:0-4374 GCA_031426475.1 Pirellulaceae bacterium
AGAATCCCTGCCCGGCCGCCATACCGCTTTGACCGCTGGCAAGACCTGCCATCAGTGCGTTGGCTGGAATCTTGTTGCTGGCCAAGTCCGGCAGCAGATATCGTTGAACCTTTTCGACCAATGCATGTCCAACCAAATCGATGTTTTCCATTGGCCCCAGCGCCGGCAATCGCAACGCAAACGTCCATTTCACAACGCGATCGATATCCTCAGCAGTGCACGCCCCCGTATCGATTAACGCCAACGCTTCTCGCCACATCGCATGCATCAATCGATTGCCGATAAAGCCCGGGATATCCGGACATCGAATCGGCATTCGATCCGCTCGCTCAAGCAGCTCACATGCGAGCTCAACTTGATGAGGTGGTGTTTGCTTTCCAGAAACAACCTCGACTACGGGAATCAAATGAGGTGGATTCCAGAAGTGCGCACCGACCAAACACGCTTCAAGCTGGCTTCCATTGGCCATCTCTGTAATACTCAGCCCACTGGTACACGACATCACCAGCTTGCGATGCTCACGGCAGTGGCTCAGCTGACGCAACAACGACTGTTTCTGAGCCATGTCTTCGGCAACGCATTCCAAAATGGCTTCCGATTGAGCATCGACGTCTTCAAGCTTCGGTTCCAAGTGGAGTTCTCCCGACTGAAATTCAGTGGGACCGAGATGATCATCCAAGAATCGATTCATGCGATCGATTTCGGGACGAATGTCTCGCAATTTCTGTGGATTGCGAGCCCAGAGCCGGACATACATGCCCGCTCGAAAAAAAAGCACGGCGGCAGATGCCCCCATTTGCCCTACCCCCAAGACGCCTATATTGCGAATTGAAGACGAAGATGATTCGATGCCGGACAAGCTCATTCAAGTAACTTCCACATGGTTCTGCAACATTTTCGATCGACTGAATAGCCGGTCTACAAAACAGAATTAGCTATTGTAGCGAATTCGTCAGAATTCGGACGAAGCTCTAGTTGGTTTCGACAACCCTGGTGCCGGAAAACATGTCGTGCAAGCATCGACGCGAGCTTCCAAAGGCGAAGAGCAGATCGATCAAGCCAAAAAATGGAATCAAGGAAAGTACCACTCTTATCCAATTCCTGAGAAAGACTCCTCGTACGAACCCAGGCAGTCGACCCTTCATCGTTACGACTCGAATCATAAGAAGCTTCTTACCAATCGTTTGTCCATGGACCGATAGCAATGCCCATTGTGTAAGAACAAAGATTATCGGAAGCGTAAAAACCAACGGAAGTATCGTAATCTGTTTCCAGTCCGTTCCATTCTTCTCGACATATCCTTGCTTCACCAATAATAAGACGATCAATATGCTTACAATGACAGTCATCGAAAACAGAACACCATCAATGATCTGCGCGAAAAATCGAGCCCCAATCGATGCCAACGAGTGTCCGGAGAAGTTCATTTGTTTCAACGGAACACGCGACTCTTTTTCTGCGAGTGCAACGAGCTCTCTGTCGCTCATCGCGTGATTAAAATTCGTCGGCGTGTATGGATTCGCAACAGGAATCGCCTCCTGCAACAACGCCTGGGCTCTTGCAATACGATCGGGGGTTGCTTCCGGTACGGTTGTCTCTTGCCCACAGTTTCGGCACTCGATCACGTTTCCTGAGTTGTCGCATGCAGCCATATTGCTTTGCCAGCAACGGTTGCATCGAAACTCAATCATATCGGGCGAACATTCTGTCGCGATTTCTGCAGGCTGAGGACCTTTGGATACTGCAAGCATGATCTACTACTCGAACATTGAACTGGATTCTCCCGCGTTCCCCAAGAGCTACCAGCCCTTGTGCGGCATAGAAAATCTAGAACGGAATCGCGAAATGTTCCGAATCCTCTCATAGAAAACCGAACAACTACGCGTTGACTTTAACGAACGAATCAATCGTTCCGGTTGTATCATGCGTTCGCTTTGGCGTTCGCATTGCAACGAATTGGCTATCCTTGCTCAGCTAAACAAACGAGTCAAATCAAGCGTTGATTTGACGACGGCATAACTTGCAACAACAGAAATCAGAATAACGGCAACCCAGAGCATGATATCCCAGTAGATCGACGGCGCGAGACGTCGGTCGATTCGATGATATCGAAAATAGAGTGCCGTCATCGCGATCATCGGCAGGGTCGCAGCCTGAGCGAAACCTCCCACGATCGTCATCGCTTTGGGATTCGAAAAGATCAAGAAAAGCGTGATCGCAAAGATGGGGAAAAAAAGCGAGAAGCGATGGATCCACGCGGCTCGCTGATGAGCCTTGTCGACCCGCACGACGCCGGCTAGCGATAGGAAGTCGGTAAACAAACGCGCGTTTGCCGCAGACGAGAGATAGAGGGTTTTAAACAGTACAGCTCCGGCTCCGACAAGAAAAACGACTCGCGTCCAGTTACCGAATGTATCGATGAACATTCTGGACAGCGTATGGATCATATCCGTCCCTTTAGGATCAAGCCCCTGCGGATGCAAGACGCAGGCACCCATAAAGTAAAACGCGACCGTAGAAATCGTGAAGACAACCATGCTGGTCCAGGCATCGAGATACATCACACGAATCCAGCCCTTGGCACGACGCTCCCAATCAACGCTGCCATCGTCGACACCAACGTACCGCGCGTAGCCTTTCTCTAGACACCAATAAGGATAGTAGAAAAGTTCCGTCGCTCCGACGCCGGTGATGCCAAAAACGCCGAAAGCCGCAGCCAGCGCCGTCGCGTCCGAGAACTTAAAATCAGCGCCGATAAGTCCAGTTGCCACCTCGGACCATCGAATCGGAAATGCCGTGTAGGGAAGTGAACAAGCGGCGGTAACGGTAAGCAAAGTGATCGATACGACAATGGCCGTCGTTACCACCTCGATGCGCCGGTAGCTTCCGCTCCACAATAAAAGGATCGCCGTGCCGCAAGTTACGAAGGCCCAAGGTAACTCGGGGCTTTTGCTCATATGTCCGGCTAGCCAACTCCAGTCGATTCCAACCAGCGAATCATGCAGATTTACCGAAACGCTTGGAAACGCAAGGTTCAATGACTGTCCGACGGTACCGGTCATCGCGCCGAGCTGAAAAACCGTCGCGAGCATCATAAAAAACCACCACCAGACCAAAATATGCGCGCCGAATCGCGGGCCAGGAAGCGAATTCAATGCGCCGAGAGTTGGTTTGCCGGACGAGATAGCGTATCGACCAAGTTCGATTTGGACAAAAACTTTGATGACGCAACTAAAAAGAATCAACCACAGAAACTTGAAGCCTTCGGTTGCACCGAGCCCGGTTGTTAACAACAACTCGCCCGATCCGACGATCGTTCCGGCCAGAATGATGCCCGGGCCGATCATCCGAAGCGCGCTAAAAAAAGATTTTGGCGGTTCGCGAACGGCTTCGGGGGGCATCGCGTAGGGATCGTAGCTGGCGGCTTGCGACACGTGGAGCAGTCCGTTGAAAAGGGGGACGGGGAGGAGCGAACTGGTCGCCAATTGTAGCGTTAATCCAACCGCGCGGGCCAGTAGTTCGACTTTCCCAAATAGACTCCACCGGCCAACGTTGTGAAGCATTTTATGTAGCCACATTCGTCAGAATGTGGAGAGTTGGCGCTTCCTTCCACGTTCTGACGAACGCGGCTACGTCAAAGCCCTTGGAAATCAAATAGAAAAAAATCCTTCACAGCGTTGCCCTTCGGCCTCGTGACGAAGGTGAGCAGGGACCGTCGAAGTAGTCGTCTTTGCTCGCTCGCCCAACTTCAATACCATTGCATGGCCCACTCGTGAAACGCTTTCCAAGCATTTTCTTGATGAGTATACGATTCGCGAAAAGGCTGGAGATCGTCGTTGATCGCGAGATACTTCTGTCGAAGTGTATGGGTTGATCCTTGGAAGTCCGCCCAAGCGGAAGCCTGCGCGGGTTCGTTCGTTGTTCGTACACTCAATCTCTCCGCACGTCCTCGGTGCATTTGCGATTCTCGCTTAGCAAGCAGCGCCAGTACCCCCTGTCTCACAAGAGGCTCTTTCGATTCAACCAATGGGAACATGCAAAGTAGGCCTTCGTCGGAAATTGGTTGAGCGGCGATCTGCACGGCAGGTGCCAGCATTCCCGAGGCGATGCGGTTGTCATTCCATTGAAGCCTACGTAGATACATAGTCGATAGTAAACGGCAATGACGAGCAAGAGATTGCAAACAAACCAGAGCTTGGATAATCCCTGAAGCAACTTGATTTGCGGATGCAAATGCGTCGACGGCGAAAACATGATGGATAGTGCGACTGTCGACATCGCGAGTGCGATCGTCAGCCAGGCCGCTCCTTGATGAGCATACCCCGAGTAGTAGAAGTTTTTAGGAAACGATCGGAACCAGAGCGAGCTGAACTC